>JBMZFW010000001.1:0-63436 GCA_049615605.1 Alphaproteobacteria bacterium
GAAACAATTCCAAATGAAATTACTTGGAATGCTAGAAACCCTGAAAAAACAGTATCATTTGGTAATGGTAAAGCTGTATTTGGTCCATTTACTGGTGCCCCGTTTATTCAAGACCTTGACGGTGTTCGTCGTTCTGGTTCAATTAAAGATTTAAATGATATGCACAGACTAGCCCACATGTCACAAGGCTTGCAACATGTATCACATGTGCTTTGTGAACCAATGGATATCCCTGCTTCACACAGACACTTACACATTACATACAGTTCATTGAAAAACAGTGATAAGGCAATTATGGGTATGTCAACGGGTGCTGAAAGGTCTGATGATGTTCTGGCAATGCTTGATATTGTATTTGGCAAAGAATTTGTTGATAACAACCCTGTTGTTGTTGCCAACTGTAATGGTAACAGCCCGCTTGTATGGGATGATACTATGCTTGGTGCGGTTCGTTCGTATGCTAGCCGTGGACAAGTTTGTTTAATGAGCCCATTTATCTTAGGTGGTGCAAATACCCCTGCTGATGTATTGGCATCTGTTGCACAATTAAATGCCGAAGCACTTGCGGGTCTTGCTTACACTCAAGTTGTTAAGAAAGGTGCCCCTGCTATTTACGGGCATTATACAGCAACGGTTTCAATGAAGTCTGGTGCACCGATGGCCGGCACACCAGAAATTTCATTAATTAACTATGCAGTTGGACAAATGGCAAGGTTTTATGGTGTTCCGTGGCGTACGACTGGTTCACAGTCTGGTTCAAAAGTATTTGATGCACAAATGGGTTATGAAGCCGCAACAGCAATGCATATGGCAGTTAATGCAAACTGTAACTTTGTATGGCATGCTGTTGGCTGGACAGAAGCTGGTATGGTTTGTTCAATGCCAAAAATGGTGGCAGATGCGGAACAAGTATTAATGGTGCAAAAAATGGGTGCAGGCGTTAAGTGGGATAAATACGACGATGCGGTTGAAAGTGTTTACAATGTTGGTCCTGGCGGGCACTACTTAGGTGAGGAATTCACACAAAACAACTTCCAAGACGCATTTATTATGCCAGATATTCCAGATAACAATTCAATTGAACAATGGGAACTGGAAGGTTCAAAAGATATGTTCCAAAGGTCTTGTGAAAAAGGTAAACAAATATTAAAGGACTTTATTGAACCAGCGATTGACCCAGCAATTGACCAAGCATTGCTTGATTTTATTGCAAAGCGTGAAAAAGAAATTGATCCAAATACTTATGAATAAGGAGTTTGAAAATGTTTGAAAATAAAACTGTAATTATAACTGGGGCTTGTGGCGGTATTGGATTATCGCTGTGTGAAAAGTTTCAAAATCTTGGGGCAAATCTTGTCTTAACTGATATCAACGAAGAATCACTTAATGAATTAGTCGCAAAAATTAACAATAACAATAATGTTGTTGGTGTTGCGGGTAACATTGCAGAAAAATCAGTTTGTGAAAAAATTATTGATACAGCGGTTAAAACATTTAACCGTATTGACATATTGGTTAATAACGCAGGCGTAATCCCCCGTGGTTCAATCGAAGAAACAACAGATGAAATGTGGGATTTGGCAATGGGTGTTAATGTAACTGCCCTATTTTACCTTTGCCGTGGTGCATTCCCACACTTAAAGAAAAATGAAGGTGCTAATATTATTAACACAAGTTCAATGTGGGGTCTGTATCCAGGTCCGAACCACATTGCATATATTACAGCAAAAGGTGCAGTTGCCGTATTTACAAAATCATTAGCAAGAGATTTTGCCCCACACGGTATTCGTGTTAATGCGGTTGCCCCAAATGAGGTTAATACACCGATGCTTCGTTCTGGTTTTGAAAAGCGTGGTTTTGATGCGGAAAATGGTATTAAAGAATTAAATAAAACTGTACCACTTGGTCGCATTGCAGAACCAGAAGATATTGCGGATTTAACTATATTCTTGGCTTCAGATAATGCTAGATATGTAACAGGTGAAGTAATTGAATTGTCTGGATGTAAGCCAGTTTCAGGATAAGGAATAATAGATATGTTAGAAAATAAAGTTATATTGGTAACAGGTGGTGGTCGTGGTATCGGTTTGGGCATCACAAACACATTATTAAAATACAATGCAAAGGTTATCGTGGCACAACGCAACAATGTGCCTGCCGAATTAGAAGGTAAAGTTGATTTTGTAAAGGCTGATTTTTCAGATACAAACAGCCCTGCCACAGTGGCTGAATACATATCGGCAAATTATGACCACATTGATGGTATTGTAAATAATGCAGGAATTATGTGGGAAAAACATTTGGAAGATATGACGCAACAAGATTACGACCAAATGATGCAAATAAATACATCAACACCAATCTTTTTAACAAAAGCATTATTGCCATTATTAAAAAAATCAAAAGCTGGTTCAGTGGTAAACATTGGTTCAATCGAAGGAATCCAATCAAACCCAGAACACATTGCATATGGCACATCAAAAGGTGCTGTCCATAGCGCAACAATAAATATGGCTGATGACTTGGGTAAATTTAACATCAGGGTGAATTCAATAGCACCAGGTTGGATTACATCGGACTTGGCGGAAAATTACATCAATTCCCAACAAGATCCAGAAGCAGCCCTGCAAGCATTAATCAAATTGCATCCAGTTGGTCGTGTCGGTCAACCAGAAGACATCGGCGGTGTAGTAGCATTCCTGATGAACGAAGATTTATCAGCATTTGTAACTGCGCAAATAATAGTGGTTGATGGCGGAAGAACAAGTAAAATACCACTGTTTTAATAAAGATTTAAATTTATAAATCTTTACCAGCCTTCCAAGTTTTATATGCAAGAACTGTTTTTGCACCAATTGACATAAATGGTTCTGGGAATAACTTGCTTGGCTGGTCTTGATTTAATAATCCATCAATAAATTCATTTTTATGACCAGATAAGTATTCTGCCATTGTTATACCTTGGGCTGTCCCTTTTGCTAAACCAAGACCATTTTGCACCGATGCTGTGTATACATTTTCTGAAACTTCGCCAAATACACTTACATGATTACGCGATAAACAAAGATTACCACCCCAAGTGTATTCAAGTTCCATTCCCTTAAACATTGGAAACCTTAAATCAAAGGCTTGTCTATGCAATCGTAAATGTTTATCAATTTGATTTTGCTTAACATCAAGGTTTGGGCTGTAAATTGCTTGGTTGCGAACCAATATGCGACCATCACGGGTTTTTCGCATACTTGAACCCAATGGATCCGCTGGTGTTAACGACCACGCTTCAACCCCACCAAGTGTTTTTAATTCTTTGTCTGTTAACTGTCTAGTCATTGAACCAGTTAAGACAATATTCATCAATCTGTTCTTTTTATAACCAAATGATTCTAAGTGACCATTCGTTGTTAATATGATTTTCCCCGCACTTACAGAACCATTTTCTGTTTTTACCATTGGATTTTTACCGTCTTCAAAGGCAACAACAGATGTATTTTCAAATAACTTAACATTCTTTGGTAAGTTGTCCGCCATTATCATATGATATTTTGCTGGCTGTAATATTGGGCAATGGGGCGTTTTAATTCCCATAGTATAATAATCTATACCAAGGTGCTTTTTCATATCTGTGGCATCAAGCACATCGTATTTTTCACCAATTGCATCAAGACCAGATGTATATGTTTTTAAATCATTTTCCCCGTCACTACCTGCGGCGGCGTGGTATTTACCATCAATTGAAAATGCAACCTTATCCATCTTAAATTGTTTTGCCTTTTTTGTGGCAAAGGCAATGGCATAACGATTAAATTTTATTTCGGCTAAGTCCGTATCATAACCAGATGAATATGAATCAGATGATAAATTATGTGGTAAATCAATCATAAAGCCAGAATTACGACCACAAGCCCCAAAACCAATAACCAATGATTCCAATAATACGATGGAAGCTTTTGGATTTAATTCCGCCAATCTGTGTGCGGTTGCAAGCCCCGAAACACCAGCACCAACAATTACATAATCAGCGGTAATGTTTGATTTTAAAGCAGGCTTAGGTTTTCGTTTGTATGATGTTTCAAACCAACCAGAACCTGGTAAATCTTTTGGGAATCTAGATACTTGTTTAATCATCGCTCATATCAAGCCAGATTGTTTTGGTGTTTGTGTATCCTTCTAATGCTTCTAGACCTTTATCACGACCACCAAAGCCAGACATTTTATATCCGCCAAATGGCGTAACAACACTGCCTTCGCCAAAGCAATTTACCGTTACAGTCCCTGCTTTGATTTGCCCTGCAACTTTATGTGCTTTGCGTAAATCATTTGTAAAGACTGAACCTGCAAGACCATATTCCGTATCATTGGCTAGCTCAACCGCGTGTTCATCGCTGTCTGCGGTAATAATTGAAAGAACAGGACCAAAAATTTCTTCTTTATAAACTTTCATATTTGGTTTTACATTATCAAATACAACAGGTGATACAAAGTATCCTGTTTTACCAACCTTTTCACCACCGCATAATAATTTAGCACCCTGTTTTTTACCAGATGCAATATAATCCATTATTCTTTTATAATGAACTTTGCTTACCAATGGACCGTGGTTTGATTTTGGATCCATATGTGAACCAACTGAAAGCTTCTTAACCTTTTGTACAATACGCTTTGTTAATTCAGCTTTTAGTTTTTTGTGAATAATTACACGGCTTCCTGCTGAACAGTTTTGCCCCATATTCCAGAAACCAGCTGCAATTGCGTGTTCGGCAATATCGTCAAGGTTTTTAGCATCAGCTAGAACAACAAATGGTGATTTACCACCAAGTTCAAGAACAACTTCTTTTAAATTTGAATCTGCTGAATATTTTAAGAAGTGCTTACCAACGGCTGTTGAGCCAGTGAAGCTAATCATATCAATATCCATATGCATACCCATTGCTTTACCAACATCCGCACCCGCACCCGGTAAAATTTGTAACACACCATCTGGCATTCCTGCTTCTTGGGCAAGTTCAGCAACGCGTAAAGTTGACATTGCTGTATTTTCAGATGGTTTAACAATAATTGAATTACCCGTTGCAAGGGCTGGACCAACTTTCCACGCAAACATAAGTAATGGGAAATTCCATGGCAGAACCGCACCAACAACACCCGCTGGTTCTTTTACAATCATTGATACAGCTGTATCACCAGTTGGTGCAACTTTATCAAACACCTTATCCACAGTTTCTGCGTACCAAATTAATGTATGGATTGTTTCTGGTAAATCAACATTAACACAATCATTAATTGGTTTACCGCTTTCGTATGCTTCAATCGCAGCAATTTCATGGATATGCTTTTTAATTAATTTTGCCCAACGAATTAAGATTTCTTTTCTTTCATCAAGACACATCTTAGACCAAGCACCACTTTTAAAAGTTCTTCTTGCTCTTTTAACTGCTAAATCAACATCATCTTTTCCGCAAGATGCTATTTTTGCAATTACTTTTTCTGTTTCTGGGCAAATGCTATCATAAGTTTTCTTTGACTTAGCAGATACAAATTTGCCGTCTATCCAAGCCATTTTTGGCAAACGAACATTATCAATAATATTTAAATATTCAGTTTTTGTTAATAAATCAGTCATTTTTTGTATCCTTACTTTTTATATTTTTCAATGGCGATTGCCACATTTTCTTCCACACGACCAATAACTTCTGTTAATGTGCGAATTAAATCTTTTTCTTTGCGTAATTTTCTTAATGGTTTACGAACTTCACCAGCTGGAATGCCTTTTAATTTGTTACCATATTTAATACATTGAACAAATTTACCGCCCTGTTCCAGTATTTGCATTAATGGCATCATAGCCGACATTATTTCACGACCTTTATCAAAATTCTTTTCTTCCACACAAGCTTTGTATAATGCAATGTGTTCTTTTGGTAGGAAGTTTGACGCAGCACAAATCCAACTTGTTGCACCCCAAGCAAAGAATTCCAAGGCTTGGTCGTCCATACCACAACATAATTGAATGTGTGGATAATCCCTTGCCACCATATGTAATCTGTTAATATCACCAGAACTTTCCTTAATTGCAATAACATTACCACTTCGGCAAACTGCATCAAGAACGGTTTTTGTCATATTAACACCAACCCTGTCAGGGAAGTTATATAAAACAATTGGCATATCAATATTGGCATCAATTGTTGTAAGGTGATAAATTAATTCATCTTCATCAGGCATTGCATAATATGGCGAACCAAGTAATACAGCGTCAGCCCCTATTTTCTTAGCCTCTAGCCCAAGTGAAATTGCGTCTTCTGTACGAAGCGCACCAATACCAAGTGTAAGGAATGCTTTTTTACCAACAACTTCTTTGGCAATTTTCCAAGTAAGAATTCTTTCTTCTTTGCTAAGCGCATAATATTCACCAGTTGTACCGCCGATTACAATACCATCAACCCCTGCTTTAAGCAGTTTTTGCAATACTTCTTTAAAGCCGTCTACATCAATTGAATAATCATCATTAAATGGGGTAACAGCTGGGGCGTGAATGCCTGTATATTTAATATTTTTCATTATTTTCATATGTCCCTTAATTATTTATATAAAAATGTTATCGTATGGACTTATCATAGTCAATTAACAAATAACTTTTTTAACTTTTTATTACCCCCATATGACTTTAAATAAAAAAAGCCCCTGTTAATTTAACAAGGGCTTTTAATTAATATTTATTAAATATTAGCAATCGTAATACATTTCGTATTCAATTGGGTGTGGCATTTGTTCATAAGTGTGAACTTCATCCCACTTTAATGCAAGGTAGCTATCAATAAATTCATTACTGAATACACCACCTTCTGTTAAGAACGAACGATCCGCATCAAGGCTATCAAGTGCTTCGCGTAATGAACCAGCAACCGTTGGAATTTCTTTTAATTCTTCAGCTGGTAAGTCGTATAAGTCCTTATCCATTGCTTCACCTGGGTGAATTTTGTTTTTAATACCGTCAATACCCGCCATTAATAATGCAGTGTATGCAAGGTATGGATTTGCAGCTGGGTCTGGGAATCTAACCTCAACACGCTTTGCTTTTGGATTAGATGCGTGTGGGATACGACAAGATGCCGAACGGTTAGATGCAGAATATGCAAGTAATACTGGTGCTTCAAAACCTGGTACTAAACGCTTGTAAGAGTTCGTTGATGGGTTTGTGAATGCGTTTAATGCTTTGGCGTGCTTAATTACACCACCGATGTAGTATAAACAAGTATCTGATAAATCAGCATAACCATTACCAGCAAATGTATTTTCGCCGTCTTTCCAGATTGATTGGTGTACGTGCATACCAGTACCATTATCACCAAATACAGGCTTTGGCATAAATGTAGCAGACTTACCAAATTGTTTTGCAACATTTTGTACAACGTGCTTGTACTTTTGCATCATATCGCCACATTCAATTAAAGTATCAAATTTTGTACCTAATTCGTGTTGTGCAGATGCAACTTCGTGGTGGTGCTTTTCCATTGGAATACCAAATTCAAGACCAGTTGTTACCATTTCCGCACGGATATCAACACATTTATCAAGTGGTAATGTTGGGATATAACCGCCTTTTTTCTTAATGTGGAAACCGTCGTTGCCGTCTGGGTATTCAGTGGCTGTGTTTGTATGTAATTCTTCGTCATCAACAACAAATCCCGTTGCGTGTGGTTCAACCGACCAACGAACATCATCAAACATAAAGAATTCAGCTTCTGGACCAAAGTATACAGTATCACCGATACCTTGTGCTTCCATATACGAAAGACCACGCTTTGCAATTGAACGTGGGTCACGGTCATAACCTTGACCAGTTGAAGGTTCAGCAACATTACAAATTAAGATTAATTGTGGGTGACCTGTGAATGGGTCCATAACCGCTGTATCTAAATCAGGGATTAATAACATATCTGAATCATCAATAGTCTTCCAACCAGCAATAGATGAACCATCAAACATAATACCTTCTTCTAACATATCTTCGTCAACAGTTGACACGTGCTGTGTCATGTGGTGCCAACGACCAAGTGTGTCAGTAAATCGAAAATCAACGAATTCAACGTTGTATTCTTCATACATTTTTAAAATATCTTTTACAGTGTTTGCCATTTTCAAGTCTCCTTATTTAATTAAATAGCTTCGTTATTTGTTTCGCCAGTTCTTATGCGAATAACTTCATCAATAGTGGAAATAAATATCTTTCCATCACCAATTCTTCCAGTTTTTGCAGTTGATGTAATTGCTTCAACCGTTTTTTCCAAGTCGTCATCAGCAATAACAACTTCCAATTTAATCTTTGGCAAGAAATCAACCACATATTCCGCACCGCGGTATAATTCAGTATGACCCTTTTGACGACCAAAGCCTTTTACTTCTGTAACGGTGATACCTTGTACACCAACATCGTGAAGTGCGTCTTTTACATCGTCCAATTTAAATGGTTTAATTATTGCTTCTACTTTTTTCATAAAAAATCTCCTACTTACCTATATGCAAAAAATGTGCCAATTATTATATTTTTTTAATTTTTCATATATTTCCCCAAGAAAACTAGGGAATTTAAAAATATTAACAAAGTTGTTTAATTATTGCAATCGTATAATAATGCTTAAAAAATACTCAAAACTTGTTTAATTTGCATAAAAAATAGGCATAAAAAAACCCTGCATACAAAATACAAGGTTTTTATGGGGTGGCTAAGGGGATTTGAACCCCCGACCTCCGGTACCACAAACCGGCGCTCTAACCAACTGAGCTATAGCCACCATCAATTGATTGTTATCTATTTATATGTTTCTTTGTTAAAGGTCAATACTAAAATTTAATTTTAACCAGTCTTTAAATATTTTTTGCGTTTCTTTTGGAAATTCAATTGGTGACATATGACCGCACCCTTTAATTTCATGATATTTCGAATTTGGCGAAGTTGCTGAAATCTCTTGCAATAAATGTGGCGGGGTTATTAAATCACCATCCCCTGCTATACAAGCAATTGGAATATTTGTATCTTTTAACATTTCCAAGTGGTCAGTTCTTGATATGATCGCTTGCTGTTGACGGATAAACACATCAAGACCACATTCAACCGCCATCTTTGCCAACAAATCCCTTAACTCTTGGTTATTTCGCTGTTCATCGCCAAGTATACTATCAATAATTGGTTTTGAAACACCAATAAACCTGCCTTTTTTTGACATTTCAATCTTTTTAAGACGTTCTTCTATGTTCTTTTCAGTGGGCTTCCTTGCACCTGTATTAAACAATACCAAACCCTTTACCCTGTTTGGTGCTTGGTTTAATAATTCCAAAGCACAATAACCACCCATTGATAAACCAACGGCAATTATATCCCCATTTACATTTTCAAGAATATCATTTGCCATGTTAGTTAAATTATCAAAGTGAAATGTATCAGCGTGATAAACAGAAACCTTATTGCCAATAACATTGATAAGGTTGTTGAATATGTTTTGAGTATTTAAAACACCAGGGATAAAAACTATTGTTGTCATTATTGTTATGCTTTGTCCAAGATTAATTATTTTATAGCAAAATAAGACTTTTAATAGTAAAATGCAATTAAAAATAACAATAATTTTAGAAGGAATTTTTGCAAGTGATTGTAAATATACCGTACCTTAATGTATATAACGATAAAGGCAAACTAACAACCCAACTTATTTACGGGGAAAAGGTTGAAGTTTTGGGCGATGAAACCAACTTTGGCACAAAAGTAAAATCATTATGGGACGGTTATACTGGTTTTATTGATACAAAAGACCTTATACCAGATTATAATCAAGATATTAAAATTAATGTTTTATCGGCACCTGTATTTCAAGGTGCGGATTTAAAATCACCGCATATTTGCAACCTATCATTAAATTCACAATGTCAAAGCATTGAAATATCTGGCGATTTTATAAACATTGGTATTGGTTGGGTTTATAATAAGCACACCTGCCCTGTGAATGAAGTTTATTCTTTTGATAAAATAATTGACCTTGCCGAATTGTTTTTAAATGTCCCGTATGTTTGGGGCGGTAAATCTTCAAATTGGATTGATTGTTCAGCATTTATTCAAATGATATTTATGGCGTGTGGCATTGATATTCCAAGGGATACATCGGAACAATGTAAGTTAAATTGGGATAAGGTTGATATAAGCAATATCAGTAAAGCTGATTTAGTATTCTGGGACGGTCATATTGGTATTATGACAGACGACAAAAACATTATTCACGCCAACGCAACAGATATGATGGTTAAAAAAGACAGCCTTATCAATGTGGAAAATAATATTAAAACCAAAGAAAACAAAGATATTTCCTTAATATTAAGGTATAAAAATGACTAAACAAGCGTGGCAACGAATGTTATCAGGTCGCAGGCTTGATATATTAAACCCATCCCCATCGGATATTGAAATGGCGGACATTGCCCACGGGTTATGCCGTGTTGCCCGTTGGAATGGGCAAACAAAGGGTGATTACACATATTCCGTTGCACAGCATTCATTATTGGTTGAAAAAATAATGAGCGACCTTTACCCAACAATTGAATATGAATATTTATTAATGGCACTTATTCACGATGCTAGCGAATATGTTATTGGTGATATGATAAGCCCATTTAAAAAGGCACTGGGTAATGAATTTTATGATATTGAAGAAAATATCCAACAAACAATTCATATCAGCCTTGGGCTTCCTAGCAAAACACCAGTAAAAATAAAGAAGATAATCAAAGAATGTGATTTATATTCCGCCCATATTGAAGCCGTTCAAATCGCAGGTTTTAACGAAGACGAAGCGGTTAAACAAATATCAAAAGCCCCAAAGACCAATAAAAAGTATTCCGCAAAGCCACTTGCACCCAATGAAGTGTATGAAAAGTTTATGAAACGCTTTGAATTTTTATTAAAAAAGATTAGCTAGCCGTTATTTCAAGCCCATCATAAGCGGGGCGAACATTGGCGGGCAATTTATCACACAACCTATCATAATCCATCGTATTATCCATATGGGTAAGATATGTCATATCTGGATTTAATTCATTAACCCAAGACAACACTTTTTCAAGGTGTGCATGGGTTTGGTGTGGTTTTTCCCTTAAGCAATCAACAATTAATGTTTTGACCCCTTTTAATTTTTCAAATTCAGATGGATCAAAATCAACCACATCCGTACAATAGGCAAAATCACCATAACGATAACCGCTTGATTCAATAAAACCGTGGTCTTGTTTTATCACTGTAAATACAGAATTATTTATTTTAATTTCTTCTTTTATTTCAACAGCTTGTAAAACTGGTTTAAAGTAAAAGTTTGTACCTTCTGGAAGTGGTGTAAAGGCGTATTCAAAGCGTGGAATAATGTTATCAAACACCGCCTTTGTTGAATAAGTTTTTACATCTTTATTATTCTTTTTATTAATCCATCTTATTTCATCAATTCCGTGAATATGGTCGGCGTGTTGGTGGGTAATGAACAAGCCATCAAAATCAAGGTTGTTATTTTGTGAATAATCAAACAGCTGTTCTTTAATATCAGGTCCGCAATCAACCAATATATGTGCGTCTTCGGTTTGCATTGTTATTGCACACCTGCGTCTTTTATTCTTTGGATTGGTTGAATCCACAGTTCCCCAGCCATCTTCAAGGCTTGGAACACCCGCGGAAGTACCGCAACCAAGTACAGTTATTTTTATATTAGACATATTACTATCTTACCGCTTTTTTAAATAAGGTAAAGAAGTTTTCTGTTGTTTGATTTGCAATTGTTAAATAATTAACACCCATTACCTCTGCTAGCTTTTCCGCCGTATGCTTTGTATATGCGGGCTGATTAGGTTTCCCACGGTATGGAATTGGGGCTAAATAAGGGCTATCGGTTTCAACAAGCAATCTGTCAATTGGTAAGTCTTTTACAATATCGCATACTTCTGCCCCCTTTGGGAATGTAATAATACCAGAAAGCGATATATAAAAGCCCATTGCTATTGATTGTTCGGCTAGCTCATGCCCCGCTGAAAAACAATGGATAAGTGCCGGGAAAGCACCCTTTTCATATTCATCTTTTAATATACGAATTGTATCTTCATCCGCATTCCTTGTATGGACAATAACTGGAATCCCCGTATCACGGGCAACTTCAATATGTATTCTGAATGATTGTTCTTGTAATTCCAATGTTGTTTTATCGTGGAATAAGTCAATCCCGCTTTCACCAAGACCAATTACTTTGTCGTGTTTTGTTGCTTCTAGTAATTCGTCGTAGCTTACCAATGGGTGGTCGGTTACATGGCACGGATGAACACCCGTTGAAGCAAATATATTTTTATGATTATTGGCAATTTCCAAAACTTTTGGAAAAGTTGTCATACTGGTTGATATGGTTTGCATATAATGAACATCATAATCTGGGGCTGATTTTATTGCGTCTTGTAAATCACCCTTTCTATCCAGGTAATCAAGGTGGCAATGACTGTCAACTAAGATTGGTTTATTCATTTGTTTCTTCTACATACCTTGGGAATACAACTTCTGGCTTATCAATGTTAATTCCACTTTCCAAAGTATCATCAATATTGGCAAAGGTACGCTTATCAGATGGAACACTAACTAAATCAAGGATTTTATTGGCACTTTCTGGCATAAATGGTTGTAAGATTAAACCAAATATACGGGCAAGTTCCGCACAAGTGTAAAGAACCGTACCCATTCGCGCAACATCCGTTGTTTTTAAAGCCCACGGTGCATTGTCATCAACATATTTATTAGCATCACCAATAATATTCCAAATTGCTTCTAGGGCTTTGTTAAATTCTTGTTTATCAATATGCGTTCTTGCAATATTTAAGCTTTCCTTAGCATTATTAATAATTTTCTTGTCATCATCATTTAAATCAGCGTTTGGCAATACACCTTCACAGTTTTTAAATACCATTGATAATGTCCTTTGACAGAAATTACCGATATCATTAGCAAGGTCTGAATTAGTACGGCTTACCATAGCAAGCTTTGAAAAGTCCCCATCATTACCAAATGTTACTTCACGCATAAGGAAATACCTTGTTGCATCAAGACCATATTCATCAACCAATTCCACTGGATCAATTACATTGCCCAATGATTTTGAAATCTTTTCGCCTTCGTTTGTCCACCAACCGTGGGCAAAAATTCGTTTTGGTAATGGTAATTCAGCCGCCATAAGTAATGCAGGCCAATAAACCGTATGGAAACGAATAATGTCTTTACCAACCATATGTAAGTCCGCACCCCAAAAGTCTTGATATTCTTTGCTATCAGTATCTGGATAACCAACCGCAGTCATATAATTTGTAAGGGCATCAATCCAAACATACATAATATGTTTTTCATTATTTGGCACTGGCACACCCCAGCCGAATGTTGTTCGTGATACAGATAAATCCCTAAGACCACCTTTTACAAAGCTGATTACTTCGTTTCGGCGTGATTTAGGTGCGATAAAATTAGGGTTATCATCATATAGCTTTAATAATTTATCTTCCCATTTTGATAAGTCAAAGAAATAGCTTTCTTCTTCAACCCATTCAACTTCAGCACCAGTTGGGGCAATCTTTTGCCCGTCTTTTTCAATTAATTCTTCTTCGCCATAATATGCTTCGTCACGCACCGAATACCAACCAGAATATTTATCAAGGTAAATATGTCCATTTTCAACCAACTTATTCCATAATGCTTGGCAAGCTGTTTTGTGTCTTTCTTCGGTTGTGCGGATAAAGTCATCATTTGAAAAATTCATAACTTTTGTTAAATCACGAAAGTTTTGTGAAACCATATCGGTAAAATCTTGTGGTGATACACCTTTGGCAATGGCAGATTTTTCAACCTTTTGCCCGTGCTCATCTGTACCAGTTAAGAATTTAACATTAAAACCATCAAGTCTTTTAAAGCGTGCCGTCACATCACAAGCAAGCGAAGTATAAGCGTGTCCAATGTGCGGTTTATCATTAACATAATAAATTGGCGTTGTTATATAATAATTTTTCATAAAACCTTGTCTTTCTTTTGTATAAGGGTATGTTTTACTAGTTTAATTAGTTTCGTGCAATGGTAAAAATAAAGTTAATATAACTGATTTTATATCAAGGTACGATGGCGCCGATGTTTGGGCAATTGAATTTTTGCTGTTTTCAATCCATTCAATCAAGTTTAAACCTTTATACTTTGCTGTTATTTTATCAAATGCAATGTCTTCACCGGCGATTACTTGTTTTACATTTTCACCTTTGGCGTGGCTAAGTAAAAGCCTGTGTAAAAAGTTATCAAATAATACTTTGAATATATTAAAGTTATGTTCATTTTTCTTTGTTGATATTGCAGTGGCAAGGCTATATACATCTTCCCCACCATTCTTTAATGCATTAATTACAAGGCTGTATAATGATAAAGCTTCATTGTTGACTAAGTTTATTGCAGTACCGATTGAACCGCCTGCAAGGTAAGTATATGCACTTGCTTCTTCATCAGCCATATTTGGTTTAATTTCTTTTATTTTATCCTTAATCTTTTCATCACTTATTGGGTTAAGATTATAAACCGAACACCTTGAACGAATTGTTGGTAATAATGAATTAACCTGACTAGTACACAATATTATAAAACAGTTTGGATTTGGTTCTTCCAAAGTTTTTAATAACGCGTTTTCCGCCTGTCTGTTCATTGTGTGGGCATCGTCAATTATAATTACCCTGTTTGTTCCAGATGCTGTATGGTTTGTTAAATCAATAGCGTTTCGTATATGGTCAACACCAATTACATTCATTGGCTTAAACGGTGATGTTAAAGAATTCATACCCAAATGTAAAAAAGTAAAATCAGGGTGTGAACAGTTGGCAATCTGTTGCGCAAGTGGGCTGGTTTCATCAAAATCAAGGTTTTCACCACCAAACATATCTGTACTGTCAATTTGCCCATTACTTAACAAGAACCTAGCCATACGAACGGCAAGCCCGCATTTACCAATGCCTTGATTACCAGTAATTAAAAAAGCATGGTGTAGGCGATTGTTTTTATATTGATTTAAAAAATCACTTTCCGCCTTTTCGTGACCAACCAACTTTGGCGTTATGGAAATTGGAACGACAATATCACTCATTAAACTAAATCTTTCGCTTTATTTAATATTTCTTGCTTTACCGTTTCCAAATCACAATTGCCATCAATTTTAATTATTCTGTCCGTGTATTTATTCGCCAGCTCAACAAACCCATTACGAACAGATTGGTGGAATGATATATCTTTGTTTTCAAACCTGTCTTCGCCCTTAACATCACCTTGTGAACGGGAAAGTCCAGTTTCAACATCAACATCAATAAAGAATGTTTTTATTGGCATAATAAACTTATCCCCCATTAACGAAGAATGCGCATCGTTAATTTGTTCAAGTGGTAAGCCTTGCGAAAATCCTTGGTATACATATGTTGAATCAATATACCTGTCACACAATACATATTTACCACTTTCAAGAGCTGGAATAATTAATTGTTCTAAATGATTAAGTCGTGCCGATGTTAAAATACCCAGTTCAGTTTCTGGACTTATGTCGTGGTTATGATTTTTAACAATTATATCACGCAACATTTCCGCAATTGGTGTGCCACCTGGTTCGCGGGTAATAACAACTTCCCTGCCTTGTGATTTTAAAAAATCAGCCAAAGCATTGATTTGCGTGGATTTACCTGCACCTTCCCCGCCTTCAAAAGTAATAAAGTTATTATGTGTTTTTGATTGCATTATTGCCCCAAAATAATTCTTTTGATATTACCAACAGCTCTTTGAACAAAACCTTGCTTGCGAACTTCACCGCCTGCATAAACGGGGATAACCTTATCTGTCTTACCAAGTTGTGTTATTTTAACAAAACCAATTTCTTGACCTTTTTTAATTGGTGCAACAAGTGGTGTTTTGTATTGCAATTCAGCTTTAACTGGCGCACCTTGTGAAACATTAACTGTCATTAACAAGTCTTTTTTGCTTATGATTGGAATTGATTTTTTTGAACCGTGAACAACCTTTACATCGCCAAGAACTTGACCAACTTTAAGAATTTTTACATTTTTGTAATTGTATAAATAGTTTTGTGCAACTTCAAAAGATTGAACTCTTCTTTCTTTTTTAGACTTCATACCATTTAATACAAAAATTAAGCGACGATTACCTTGCTTAACAGACGCAACCAGACCATAACCAGATATTTCCGTATGACCAGTTTTTAAACCATCAGCCCCAAGTGATTTACCAAGTAATGGGTTTCTATTTGGTTGTTTGATTTTGTTATAAGTAAATTCCCTTTTACCCCAAATACCATAATATTCAGGAAAGTTTCGTATCATTGCGATACTTAACTTAACTAAATCTTTTGCTGTTGTGTAATGGTTTTTATCAGGCCAGCCCGTTGAATTGGTAAAGTGTGTTCCCGTCATACCAAGTTTTTTTGCATACGAATTCATTATTCTTGCAAAGTTTTCTTCCGTCCCTGCCATACCTTCGGCAATGGCAATTGCCGCATCATTACCAGATTGAACAATTACACCGTGTAATAAATCATTCACACTTACCAATGAATTGTACTTTACAAACATTTTTGAACCACCCTTTTTCCAAGACTTCTTAGAAATGCGGAACTTTGTGTCCATTGTTAAGTTACCTTTTTTCAAAGCATCAAATACCACATACGCGGTCATAATTTTTGTCATTGAAGCTGGATACATTCGGTTTGAAGAATTTTTATTAAGTAATATTTGTTTACTTTCCATATCGTAAACAATTGCCTGTGGTGCAGTTGTTGTTGCATACGCAAATCCCGCCACATTCATTGTTATAACAATTGCCATAACCGTTTTTATTACTTTATTTATTTTATTATAACAGTTTAATAATTGCTTCATAACCATTCTCCATCAGTTTATTTATTGTATTTTTTGCAATATTTGAATCTTCCACAGGTCCAATGCGAACCGCGTAAAGAGTATTACCATCTTTTTCCATTTTATGTAATTTTGTTTTACCGTATTTTTTAATATTGTTGGCAAGTTTAATAGCATTATTATAATCACCAAATACACCCGCTTGGATATAAATACCGCTTGCTATGTTTTTGTTTTTATTACGAAGTTTGTTTAAATCAACCTTACTTACCATATGGTTAAGGCGTGGTGCTGAATGTCCGCGTGCCATTGCTTGTTTATATTTTTTTGATTCTTTTGGTAATATTTCAACCCTTACAAATGCAGTACCTTTTTTAATTACCCCAAGTTTTTGTGCCGTTGCACGGCTTAAATCAATAATTCTGTCTTTGGCATAAGGACCGCGGTCGTTAACCTTAACAATCATTGATAAGCCATTTTGTAAATTTGTCACCCTTACAACACTTGGGATTGGTAATGTTCTGTGTGCTGCGGTATATTTATTCATATCAAACACACCACCATTTGCCGTTGGCTTTGCGTGAAAGTTTGGACCGTACCAAGACGCAACACCTTCTTCTTTGTAATTATAATTTTCTTTTGGATAATATGTTCTGCCTTCAATTACATATGGATTTCCAATTTTATAATGTGTTCCATTTTCTATTTGAAACTTTGTCTTGCCCATACCCGAAATACTTGGACTTTTAAGGATTGAACCGGCAACCCTTGACCCGCAAGCAGTTAAAAGCATTAGCATAAGTATGCAAGTTATTAATTTATTAAAGAATTTCATTATTTATTTTCCTTAACAAATTTAAGCATTTCATTTGATAAATGCCCATCAGCTGGAAGATTGTGTTTCTGTTGATATAATTTTAATGACGCCCTTGAACCAGAACCAAATACACCGTCAATTGCACTGTTATAAAAACCGTGCTGTTTTAAAACCGATTGAACAAATTTAAAATCAGCCCTTGATATGGCTTTTTCATTCTTTGGCGGCGTCCAATCCATTCCATCAACACCAACAATATCATCGGCTAATAAACCAACAGCCAATGCATAAAAGTCCGAACGATTCCAATTTAAGATACGGCGAAAGTTATTATATACAAGAAACTTTGGTCCATTTGCACCCGCTGGAATAATAATTGATGCTTTACCCTTAAACGAAGTATCAAGGTTTGACCCGTCATATTTAACCACGCCCAAATCAGCCCACTGTTTTAAAGTCTTTTTTGTTTTATGACCTGTTAACGCCCAGTCAAAGTTATCGTTATTAATTTTAACTTGTCGCCCCCAAGTTTCATCCCTTTTCCAACCAACTGATTTTAAAAAGTTTGATGAACTGGCAAAGATATCGTCAAACGACCCCCATAAGTCTTTAACCCCGTCGCCATTACCATCAACGGCATAAGCGGTAAATGTTGATGGCATAAATTGTGTTTGTCCAAACGCACCCGCCCAAGAACCATAAAATGTTTTACCTTTGATATGCCCATTTTGCATAATTTTTAATGCAAGGATAAGTTCATTTTCAAAAAACTTAGCACGGCGAAGATCGTGGCTTAATGTGGCAAGTGAACGAACGATATCCATTTTACCAACATGTCTGCCGAAGTTTGTTTCCAATCCCCAAAATGCAACTAAGAACCTTGGTTGTACGCCATATTTTTTAGCAAT
The DNA here is from genome assembly GCA_049615605.1 of Alphaproteobacteria bacterium. Taxonomy (GTDB): domain Bacteria; phylum Pseudomonadota; class Alphaproteobacteria; order JAQWUY01; family JAQWUY01; genus JAQWUY01. Next base: position 18,667 of record JBMZFW010000001.1, read on the forward strand.
TTTATCAAGAGTCTTTTTGTGTTTTTTATACATAGCCCTAGCACGCTTTGTCCTTGTTTGTGATAATGCAGATGTTATGTATTGCCCAAATGTGCGTGAAAATTCAGGTTGCCTGCGGTCATATACAATTACCTTTGGCAAGCGTTTAATATGATAGAATGATTTTTGTAATGTGGCTTCGCTTACACCCTTTGCCTTTGCACGCTTTGCAAAGCCGATTTTCCAATCTTCAAAAGATACAGGGTTGGCAAAGTTATCTTTAATTTCCGCCATTGAAAATGATGGGATTACAAAGATTAAAAACAGTATGATTTTTATAGTTTTTTTATATCTATCAAGCATAGGAATAATATACATTGAAACAAGATGTGGTGCAAGGGCTAGATAATAAAAAACCCCAACTAAAAAGTTGGGGTTAAAAAGCCGTAAGAGAGTGAGATTGAATTACCTGTCGGTAATCCGCCCACGCCAACGGCATGGGTCTTTATTTCTTTATGGTAATAAAAAACCCCAACTAAAAAGTTGGGGTTAAATATGGCGGAGAGAGTGAGATTCGAACTCACGGTGGTTTGACCCACGCCGGTTTTCAAGACCGGTACCTTAAACCGCTCAGACATCTCTCCTAAACGATATGTATTGTTTAATAAAAAAAGTTGCTTTTGGCAAGTACTTTTTTTACTTTTTTTAATATTATTCGTCTTCTTCGTAATATCCGCTAATATCACGCACCCCACCAACGTCCGCTGATTGGGCAAATACTGAATATGCTTTTAATGCACGGGACACTTTTCTTTGTCTTTTTTCCACTGGTTTCCAAGCTTTTTTACCTTTTGATTCCATATGTTTACGACGCATTTCTAATTCTTCATCAGAAATTAAAATATTAATTTTACGATTTGGAATATCAATTTCAATTCCGTCCCCTGCTTCCACAAGACCAATTGCCCCACCTTGGGCTGCCTCTGGTGAAGCGTGACCAATTGATAACCCCGATGTACCACCAGAAAATCGTCCGTCTGTTAATAACGCACATTCTTTACCAAGGCCCATAGATTTTAAATATGAAGTTGGATATAACATTTCTTGCATACCAGGTCCGCCTTTTGGACCTTCGTACCTGATTATTACCACATCGCCAGATTGCACTTCACCACCAAGGATTCCCGCAACTGCCGAATCTTGTGATTCAAAAATTCTAGCCGTACCTTTAAAGTACCAGTTTTCTTCGTCAACACCTGCTGTTTTAACAACACAGCCCTTTTCCGCAATGTTTCCGTATAATACGGCAAGACCACCTTCTTGTGTATAAGCGTGTTCTTTGCTACGGATACAGCCTTCTTTACGATCCGTATCAAGGCTTTCCCATTTAACATTTTGTGAAAATGCTTCGGTTGTTCTTACATTACCTGGACCTGCTTTGTAAAATTCAATTACTTCATCGCTTGGGTCATTCATAATGTCCCATTTATCAAGGGCTTCTTGTAAAGTTTTTGTATGTACCGTTGGCACATCATTATTAATTAATCCCGCACGGTTTAATTCGCCAAGTAATCCCATTACACCACCTGCACGGTGAACGTCTTCCATATGGAATTTTGTTGTTGCAGGGGCAACCTTTGAATAACAACCAACTTTGCGAGAGATTCGGTCAATATCATCAAGGGTGAAATCTGTTTCCGCTTCGTAAGCTGCGGCCAACAAGTGCAAGATAGTGTTTGTTGAACCACCCATTGCCACATCAAGAACCATACAGTTTTCAAAACCTTTTGGTGTTGCCATTGACCTTGGAAGAACGCTTTCGTCTTCGTCAATGTAATAACGTTTTGTCATTTCAACAATTTTTCTGCCCGCTTCTAGGAATAATTCTTTTCGTTGTGCCGAAGTGGCAAGTAATGAACCATTACCTGGAAGACCAAGACCCAATGCTTCAACCAAACAATTCATTGAATTGGCGGTAAACATACCAGAACACGAACCACATGTTGGACAAGCCGAAACTTCCACCTTGCGAACTGTTTCATCGGAAACCTGTGGGTCGGCAGCATCAATCATTGCATCAACCAAATCAAGACGGCGAACAATACCGCTGTCGTCTGTTTCTGTTTTACCCGCTTCCATTGGTCCACCCGATACAAATATTGTTGGAATATTTAAGCGAAGTGCGGCATTTAACATACCTGGGGTAATTTTATCACAGTTTGAAATGCATACTAAGGCATCGGCACAATGGGCATTTGCCATATATTCCACCGCATCAGAGATTACTTCCCTTGACGGTAATGAATAAAGCATTCCATCGTGTCCCATTGCAATACCATCATCAACGGCAATGGTATTAAATTCTTTTGCCACACCGCCTGCTTTTTCAATTTCACGGGCAACCAATTGTCCAAGGTCTTTTAAGTGAACGTGACCCGGTACAAATTGCGTAAAGCTGTTTGCAATGGCAATAATTGGTTTACCAAAGTCTTCATCACACATACCAGTCGCACGCCATAAAGCACGTGCACCCGCCATATTGCGACCATGGGTTGAGGTTTTTGAACGATAATCTGGCATATTCTTATCCTTTTAACTTTGCTATTGCTTGTTTTGTTTTTTCAATAATGTTTTCCGCTTCGGCTAGGCTGGCTTTATCTTTTTCAATAATATGTTCAGGTGCTTGGTCAAGGTATCCTTGTGAAGATAGCTTACCCCCGAACTTTTTTGCTTCGCCTTCTGCTTTTTTAAGAACTTTTTCAAGTCTTGCAACTTCTGCGGTAATATCAATCGCACCATCAAGTGGAATGAATACTGTTGCTTCATCAATTAAGAATTGCGCCGAACCGTCAATAGCAGTATCAGTTTTATCCATACCACCAACTTTTGCAAGTTTCTTGATTAAGTCTATATTGTTATTTAAGTAATTCCATTTAACTTCATCAATTGATTGGAACTTAATTGTTATTTCATTACCCGCAGGAATATTCATTTCTGCACGAGTTTTGCGAATTTCGCTAATCAATCTGCGAACCCAATCCATTTCAGATAAGGCACCTGTATCAACTTTTCTTTCATCAATATCAATCCAACCAGAGCTGATTAACATTTTGTCTTTATCGCCAAATTCTTTCCATAATTGTTCTGATACAAACGGAATAATTGGGTGAATTAATTTTAAGATATTTTTAAACACATACCCCATAGTTGTGCGTGTTTCATATATTAACTTTTCATCGTCTGACCAATATAATGGTTTTGAAAATTCCACATACCAATCACAGAATATACCCCTTACAAATTGATAAACAACGCTTGCACATTCAGAAAAACGATAATTGCTTACAGCTTTTTCAAAATCTTTTGTCGCTTTGTTAAGTTCACCAATAATCCAACGATTGGTTGGGTGTGTTGGGTGTGATATATCAAAGTCTTCCACTGGATATGCAAGGTTCATTTCACAGAACTTTGCCGCATTCCATATTTTTGTCATAAGGCTTTTTGTACCTTCAACCCTTGATGTTGAAAATTTAATATCTTTCCCCGGTGTGGCAAGTGATGCCAATGTAAACCTTAGGGTATCTGCACCATAAGCATCCGCCATAAGTAATGGGTCAATTACATTACCTTTTGATTTTGACATTTTCGCACCGTGTTCATCAAGCACAAGTGCGTGAACGATTACCGTGTGGAATGGCTCTTTCCCCATAAAGTGGATACCAAACATCATCATTCGGGCAACCCAGAAGAATAAGATATCAAAACCAGTTACCAAAATATCGTTTTGATAGAAGTTTTCTAAATCTGGTGTTTTATCAGGCCAACCCAATGTAGAAAACGGCCATAACGCAGATGAAAACCAAGTGTCAAGAACATCGTCATCGCGTTTTAAAACAACATCATCGCCGTATTTTGCTTTTGCTTGTTCATACGCACCTGCTTCTGTTTCAGAAACAAATATACTTCCGTCTTCGTGGAACCAAGCTGGAATTTGATGCCCCCACCAAAGTTGGCGTGAAATACACCAAGGTTGAATATTGTTCATCCATTCGTAATAAGTCTTTGTCCAGTTTTCAGGTACAATCTTTGTACGACCAGTTTCAACCGCTTCAATGGCTGGCTTTGCCAATGTCTTTGCATCAACATACCATTGATCCGTTAAGTATGGTTCAATTGGAACCCCACCACGATCACCGTATGGAATTGTATGCGGGTAATCTTCGATCTTAACCAGATAACCTTTTTCATCCATATCTTTTACAACGGCTTCACGGGCGTCAAATCTGTCCATACCAATGTATTTTTCAGGACAGTTTTCATTCATCTTACCTTGCTTAGTCATAATATTTATAACTTCAAGGTTTTGTCTTTTACCAACTTCAAAGTCATTAAAGTCGTGTGCAGGTGTCATTTTTACCGCACCAGTACCTTGTTCAGGGTCTGGATATTCGTCCGCAACGATTGGAATTTCTTTACCAGTTAATGGTTGAATACATTTTTTACCAACCAAATCAGTATATCGTTCATCACTTGGGTGAACCGCAACACCAGTATCACCAAGCATTGTTTCAGGACGTGTTGTACCAACAGTAATATTTACCCCGTCCATACCAACAACAGGGTAATTGAAATACCACATATGTCCGTCAACTTCTGTTTGAATTACTTCTAAGTCAGAAATAGCTGTTTCCAGTTTCGGGTCCCAGTTCACCAATCTTTTATCACGGTAAATTAAACCTTCTTCATATAATTGAACGAATACTTTTAATACAGCTTTACTTAAACCTTCGTCCATTGTAAAGCGTTCTTTATCCCAATCAGTTGAATTACCAAGGCGTCTTTGTTGATGAACGATTTGCCCGCCAGAGTGTTCTTTCCATTCCCATACTTTATCAAGGAATTTTTCACGTCCAAGGTCGTGTCTTTTAACACCGTCTTTATCAAGTAATCTTTCCACAACCATTTGCGTGGCAATACCGGCGTGGTCAGTTCCTGGCACCCAAACTGTGTTATTTCCAGTCATTCGTTTATAACGAACAATAATGTCTTGCATTGTGTTGTTAAGTGCGTGCCCCATATGTAAATTACCAGTTACATTAGGCGGTGGAATTACAACAGAAAAGTTATCACCGCTACCTGTTGGTTTAAAGTGACCGCCCTTTTCCCATTCTTTGTAAATATCTTGTTCGCATTTTAATGGTTCAAATGTTTTTTCCAACATAAATCATCTACCTCTTTGTATAATCTGTCTTATTTGTTTTTACGAACGTAATCAAAAATACGAGTAATTTCTTTTTGAACAATCTTTTCCACGATTTGTGGTAAGTGACCATTTAACCATGTTTTAATGAATTCATTTTGCTTATCAAAGAATTCTTCTGGTAATTCGTCTTTGTGTTCTTCCAATATTTCAAGGATATCTTTAATAGATTGTTCCGTATTAAACGCTGAACGACCGCTTACCATTGGTTTTTCTGCATTTGGATTACCAAGTTCCATAATATCCGAAAGCGGTGTTGGGATATCATCCCTTATCACATCAGGTGTATTTTCCGTTTGTTGTAAATCTTCTTCTGTTAATGGAACAGCATCTGGTGCATCTTTACCCGCAGAATTAACATGTTCCGTCATCATTGGTTGACCGCTATTGCTTATTACAACAGATGCATCGTCAAGTTCGGCAGGTTGTTCAACCTTTTCAGGTACAATATTATTATCGTTTTCCATACCGCCATCTTGGATAGCTTTGCCTTCATCAATGTCTTGTTGAATGTTTTTAAATATTTCATCTTCATTAACAACAGAAGAATTATTCATTATTGCCTGTTCAATTTCTTCAATATTGTTTGGTGCGGATTGTTGTTGTGGCTGAACATCAGGTTCTGGTGCTGGTTGTTGTACCGGTGCAGGTTCAGGTTCTTTTGCTTGCTTTGGTTGTTTTTTTGCTTCTTCTTCGCCTTCATCCATAACCACGCTACGGATTGAAGTAAGAATATCGTCCAATGACATATCGTCTTTTTCTTTATCAGCCAATTTTTTATACTCCACAAAATGATAAATATTTTTAAATAACTTTTACTATTTTATAACATACATTTCAAGGGGTTTTCAGCTTAAAAAAACAGCATAATAGTTATAATGCCTATTTTGTGAAAATTATTTTATTTTTTTAAGGTTTTCAGGGGTTAATTCATTGATAACAATTAACAATTCAAGGATTGATAATGCATGTTTTTCTTGTGCAGAAATATACATTTGTTCCATTTGAATTTTCTTATCTTGTGCATCTAGTAAATCAGAACTTGTCGTTAAGCCATTTTTGTATTTAATGTTTTGCGCATCTAGTATTAATTTACGCGATTCAAATGATTTTTTATAAGACTTTAATTCCTGTTGTGATGAAAGATATTTTTTCCAAGCATTCATTGCGTTAATTTCCGCCATTTGCAGGGCTTGATTATAAGCATAAGATGAATTCATTTTATCCGCTTTGCTTTTTGCAACACCACCAATGTCACGACCACCGCTAAATATTGGAACTTTATAATTTACCCCCATATAAACAGTATTCATTGAATTTGTTATATCCCTTTTAACAGACCCTATTGCATTCAATTCTGGTGAATGTGAAGCCAATGATATTTTGTAATTATAATCTGCTATCTTTTTATCAAGTCCTGCAATTTTAACATCCATATTATCTTTTTTTGCTTTTTGAATAAGGCTGTCCATATCGCTTGGTAATTCAATCCCGCTCAAATCAATACTTGGCAGAACCTTTGGAATATCAACGCCTGTAATGTTTTTAAAATTAATTTTAGCCGAATTAAGTGATGTTTCCATATCAACTAGCTTTGCTTTATTTGAATAAAAACTTGATTCAGCTTGTAAATATTTTGTTTTTGTACTTGCGCCATTTTTAAATTTGATATTTTCAATATCCATTATTTTTTGGCTATTTTTCATAGCAACTTCATAAGATTGTTTTAACACCCTTATTTTTTTAACCGTGTAATAAACCTTACCAATTTGTAAAATAAAATTAGATACATTCTTTTTGTGATTTAATATTGATTTTTCTTTGGCAGTTTTTGCAAGATTAATGCCATTTGCTGTTTTAAGCCCGTTAAATAAGTTTTGATTTACGCTTAAATCAACGCTGTTGGAAGTAATAGTTTTTTTATCAATCTTTGTTTTACCCGCATTACCCTGTAATGTAACCGTTGGTAAAAATTCAGATTGTTTCATCTTTACATCAATAAAAGATTTTTCAACCTGTTTTTCCGACATTTTAATTGCATCAGAATTCTTAATAGCAAGCCCAATTATCTTTGGAAAATCAAGGTTTTCAGTATCAATGACAGTACCGCTTGTTTCAGACGCGAAACCGTATGTTGGAAACATAAGTGTTAATGCTGTTATTATTTTTATTTTATTCATTTACCTAGCTATCATTTTTTTAGATACTTTATATTAATTTAATACAATACTTTTACCCAATAATCAAAAGTATTTTGTTTTATGTTGACTATAATATAACAATACTGTATTAACCTTATTTGTTGGCGCGGTGGCGGAGTGGTTACGCAGAGGACTGCAAATCCTTGTACGCTGGTTCGATTCCAGTCCGCGCCTCCATTTTATTTTAGGGGCTGTGCCCCATTCGTTCCCCAAAATCATTATTTTTTTACCTTTGTATATATTATACGAAGGAATAATAAATTTTCGTCAAAAAAAAGAATATGAATTAAAGCAACTTAAATTTATTTTAATTAGGTAATTAACAATAAAGCCGATTGGAGTATGTTGTTTAAATAGACTGTAGAGAGTTTAAAATAAAAAAAGGGAATGCGAAGGACTACAATAAGTAGTTAAGCATTCCCTTTTGAATATTTTAGACCTATACAGTCTATTTAATATGGCTCCTGTGGCAGGACTCGAACCTGCGACATACGGATTAACAGTCCGCCGTTCTACCAACTGAACTACACAGGAATGGTGATCGCGACAGGATTCGAACCTGTGACCTACTGATTAAAAGTCAGTTGCTCTACCAACTGAGCTACGCGACCGCATTCAAAAGGTTTATAACCATATATATAAAAAAGTGCAACCCTAAAATATCATTTTTTTGAAAAAAATTTTACACACACACATCTTCAACAATAAAACTAAGGTTTTCCTTGCCATTCCAAGTGTCAATCTTGACTTTTCCAAGCACAGAAACTGTCTTTGAATTGGTATTATCCACTACGCCTTTACCAAGATTAGAATCAAAACAATTAAAGCATATAGCCTTTATTCCATCACCACTTATGTAATCTTTTAAATAAAATGATACATGTTTATCATTTATTACTTTTGCAGAGGTAATTAAAACATCTTTTAAAATGAATTTTGGTTCACTGTTGCCAACACCGAATGGTTCCAACTTTGATAATTTTTTACATAAATCTATGCTTAATGACTTTACCGATGTTACCTTTTGTGCAACAAGTTGTTTTGTTTCCACATCAACGGTTATTTCGTCTTTTAAATATTCAATGAATTCGTCTTTTTTATCTTTGGCAATTGATAAGCCCCCTGCCATTTTATGACCGCCACCTTTTTCAACAATACCCATTTGCATTGCCTTTACCAAGATTGTACCAATATCAACATTACCAACTGAACGGGCAGAACCTTTTCCCATACCGTCTTTAAAGCTTATTACAATGGCGGGTTTATTATGTTTTTCTTTTAATCGGGACGCACATATACCAACGATACCTTCGTTCCAATCGTTGCCAAATACGCAAATAAAGTTGCCATAATCACCATCAATTTCAATCTGGTTATTTATATCAAATAATATTTGTTCTTCTTCTGATTGGCGTTGTTTATTTAAATCGTTTGCTTTGCCCGCCAATTGGTTTGCAATTGTATCATCATTTGACAACAATATCTTTGTAGCAAGCCCTGAATCGCCCATACGACCACCTGCATTTAATCTTGGTCCCAATATAAAGCCAAGGTGATAACTTTTTATCTTGCTGTCAATTCCCGCCACATCAGATAAATGTTTTAACCCCGTATTAGTGCGACTTGTTATAACCTTTAACCCTTGATTAACAAAAGCACGATTTATACCCGTTAACGGCATTACATCACATACAGTGCCAAGACCAACCAAATCAAGCCAATTTAATAAATTAGGTTCTTTTGTTTTTTCAAAATGCCCCATATCCCTTAAATGTCGGTTTAATCCAACCAATACATAAAAACAAACGCCAACCGCACAAATATATCCCATACCAGATTCATCGTCCAATCTGTTTGGGTTAACCAGTGCCTTTACATCAGGTAATTTAGCTTCAGCGATATGGTGATCAATTACACACACGGCAATATTCAGTTCTTTTGCTTGTTCCATTACATCAAATGAAGTTGTCCCACAATCAACACAGACAATTAAATCAGCCCCCTGTTGTTTAAGGCTTTTAAATGAATCAATATTTGCACCATAACCTTCTTCACGACTTGGAATATGGTATAAAACATTTATACCAAGTGCGGATAAGTATTTTATAAAGATAGCCGTTGATGTTGCCCCGTCCACATCATAATCACCAAATATTGCGATAGTTTTATTATTGGTAATTGCATTTGATAATGTATCAATCATTAAATCCATATCTTTGAATTTTAATGGATCAATCATTTCATTTTTAATTGATGGATTTAAAAAGTCTTGAACATCACTTACGGGGATATTTTTACCCGCAAGAATACTTGCAATTTCAATGGGAAGCGAATGATTTACAGATATTTCATTTTCAAGAAAGCCATCAACATTTGCTGTGTACCAAGTGGCACCAAGTAAAGATGACCCTGTTTCAAATTTTATCTTATCCGTCATGTTTTCCGACAAATCGTTCAACTTTACGATTTAATGAAGATACGATTAAGCTTTCTGCTGTGAATGTATTGCCGTCTTGTTTAACACCACGACCGAATATCCCGTCAGTAATGCTTGTACCACAGAATAATAATTCACCTTTTGCTAAATCATCAATGTTGTATATTTTATCAATATCATTAAGTCCCATTGATTTCATTCGTTCAATTTGTTCATCGTCTTCTGGTGTAAGGGTTGCTTGCATTTGCCCACCAAGACACGCAAGTGCAGCCGCAGATACCACGCCTTCTGGTGCGCCACCTTTGCCGATAAAGATATCAACTGCTTCTGGGTCATTTGCATCAAGTGTTGTTGCAATAACACCCGCCACATCACCATCACCAAGCAATTTTAATTCACACCCAAGTTCTTTGGCATCATCAATAATATGATTGTGTCTGTCACGCTCAAGCGTACATACAACCATTTCCGATAATGGTTTGTTTTTTGCCGTTGCAACAGCAATTATATTTTCTTTTGCTGATTTGGTAATATCAATAACACCATTTGGAAGTCCACCACCAACAGCAATTTTATCCATATACATATCAGGTGCGTTAAGCATATTCCCCTTTTCAGATAATGCGATTACAACACAGCTTCCCGGTAATCCTTTGGCACACGGGGTTGTACCATCAATTGGGTCAACGGCAATATCAATTTCATCGCCATTGCCTGTTCCAACTTCTTCACCAATATAAAGCATTGGTGCTTCGTCCATTTCGCCTTCACCAATTACAATAACACCACGCATATCAATTTCATTTAAACCTTCACGCAATGTATCGGTTGCCACACCATCGGCACCCATTTTATCGTTTTTACCAACGAATGGGAAACTAGCAACAGCGGTTTGTTCGCTTATTTTTAATATTTGCTGTATAAGATTTTTATTTTTAAACATTAGCAATCCTCAACCCTTATAATATTACAATCAATACCAGATAAAGCATTATTGATTGTTTCTTCTTTTACATCGTTTGTAACAACAGCCTTATCATTTGATTTTTGAATTTCAATTCCTGCACCTTCAAGGGCTTTTGTTACATCGGCTGTGTTATTACTTACATAATATCTGCCAATTCGTTCTGTTATTGGTAATATGTTAACAGATTTTAAATCTTTTGTAATGCCATTAAATGTTTGTGTGTAATTGCCTTTTAACGCATCACTAATATCGGCAATCACTGCACTTGCGGTTGCACCGCCACCTGCACCTGCACCAATATTTTCAATGGAACCAACCATATCACCAACAACAACGCAAGCATTTGTCACACCATTTATATTACCCATTGTTTTATATTTGCTTACTAAACAAGGTGCCATATAAACAATATATCCATCATTCATTGGCTTTGCTGTACCAATTAACCTTGGAGCAAGACCAAGACCATCAGATATTTCAATATCATCACCAGAAATAAAACCCATTATCCCTTCAAAATACATTTTATCATAAGGGATTTTAATACCAAAACCAATTGCCGACATAAGGGCTAGCTTTTGCCCCGCATCATAACCATCAACATCAAAACTTGGTTCTGCTTCGGCGTATCCAAGTTCTTGTGCCTCTTTCAACACATCTTCAAATGAACGCCCTGTTTCTTTAACCGTTGTAAGGATATAATTACAAGTACCATTTAAAATACCATAGATTGCTTCAATTTTATTACCAATCATACCTTCGCGTAATGTTTTTACAATCGGTATACCACCAGCAATTGATGCTTCAAATAAAATGTTGCTATTATTGTCTTCGGCTAGTTGCGATAATTCTTCGCCAAATGATGCAAGCATTGCTTTGTTTGCCGTAATAACTGTTTTGCCTTTTTTAAGCGCACCCTTAACCGTATCAAGAATAAGATCAGATGTTCCGCCCATTACTTCAACCAAAATATCATAATCAGCCGTTTGCGCCATATCAACAGGGTTGTCATAGAATTGATAGTTTGATAAATCAATCCCGCGGTCTTTGTTTGACCTAGCCGAAACACCAATAATTTCATAATCGGCATTAGTACGAGATTTAATAAGTTTGTGGTTATTAACAAGACCATTAATAACACTTATACCAACTGTACCAAGACCAGCAATTACAATTTTTTTATTCACTTTATTTTTCCATGTATTTTATAATAGATATTTAGTTGCGGATTATATTATTTTTGATGCTTTTTGGCAAGAATATATGATAGCTTCCTTTTGAATTCATACGCCCTGCATACTTTAAGGCTTCGTTTCCATAACCCCAGAAGAAATCACCCCTTATCCAGCCAACAATTGCCGAGCCAGTATCTTGTGTATTCATAAGCCTTTGTATGCGTGAATCTTTATCCCAATCCGCATCAAGCCATATATTTAACCCCATTGGAATTTTTTTGTAATCAACGGCTAATGACCTTTTTGCCGTTAAGCCAATTCCCATTTTACCAATTGGACCATCAGATGAACCAATATATTTAAAGAAAATATATCTTGAATTAACGGCTAATATTTTATCCGCCTTGTCTGTATTTGTGTTTAACCAGTTGCGAATACCATCCCAACTAGCCTGTGCCAATGTTAAGTGCCCTTGTTTAATTAATTCTTTGCCCATTGATTGGTATTTATGCCCATTATTACCCGCATAGCCAAGTCTTACAACCTTGCCATTATCAAGTTTTATACGCCCCGATCCTTGAACATGTAATAAGAATATATCTGTTTTATCCGCACCATAGGCAAGGATTGGTGCATTCATTTTCATTGCATCAATATTTCCCCTTTTGTAATAAGGGATAAATTTGTTGCCTTTTACCATTCCAACAAAGCTTTCTTTTACACCGATATCCGCCCAGTCTTTGGCATTCATAAATATCATATCTTTTGGCAAGCCATAAATTGGATATTTATATTTGTCTGTTTTTTCAAGGGAACCGTTAAGTTCCGCCTCAAAATATCCAGTGAATTTACCAGTGTTATTGCCATCATCATCACGGACTTCATACACATCAAAGTTATTTTTTAACCAATCAACAAAAGCTTTTTTATCATTAATACCTGTAAGTTCATTACAAGGTTTGTGCATATCACCGGCTGTCATTGGAATATGTTTTGTGCCGACTTTTTTATTTGCAGGTAATCTTAAAAATACCGAACAAGATTTTTTATTAACGGAAATAGCCCCCGCCATATCATCAGTATCAAAATTTGTTAACTTATCCATTGTTGTTGGAACAAGGTTTGATTTAACATCAGGTTGTTTTGGTAATTCTTTTATTACTGTATCTGGTTTAAAGTATCTGTATAAAACCACCCCAGAAATAGATAAGATTATAATTATTAATATTATTTTTTTTATTGGGGTTAATTTCATTTAAGATGTTTCTTTCACATACCAGTTTGGTTCAGTTGATTTTTTATCACGACTAAATACCCAATTATCAGTAATTCGCACTACATCACCTGGGTGACCTTCAATAACACGGTTTTCACTGTCAAACAGTGCGTTTATTTGGTCAGTTGTGAATTCAACTTCTACTTCAATTTTTTGTGCTGTTGTTTTTACATCAACAACTTTAATGTCAATAAACGCAACAACTTCGTCTTTTGCGGTTATACCTTTTTTATTACGGGCATCAATTTCTTTGGCAAATACTTTGTAAGTACTTGAGGTTAACAATTCTTCTAATGCTTGTTTATTACCGCTTGCAAAATTTTCCACAGTATTTTTAAAACAGTGTGAAGCACCATTGATAAAGTTATCAATACTTAATTCAGGCATAGCCTTTTGCAATTGATTAATTGCTTTATTACCAGTTTTTTTAATTTTTACTGGTTCAATATCAATTACTTCTTCTTTTTTTGGCTCTTCTTTTGCTTGTGGTTGTTTTTTTGCATCGCGAGACATTTCGCTGAATGCATCCGTATTACCACCTAAATCTTGCCCTATTACAGAAAACAGACGAAAGATTAAGAAAACAGCGACTAAACCTAAAAAAATTAAATCCATAACAAACCCTTGTAAAATCAAAATTTATAATTATATGTAGTATAAAGTTTTTTAACGAAAATTATTGTTTTTTATCGTATAATAAAGTTAATATAACATAATTTAACTATTTTAAAAGGGATAAAAATGCCAATATTACTATTATTTTTCATTTGGTTCATCGCTGAAATCGCTGGTTTTATATACATTGGCGGATACTTTGGTATCGGTGAAACAATCGTTGAAATAATCTTGTCGATTATAATCGGTTCTTGGATTATACGAAGGTCAATTGCTTCTGTGGGTAACATTGCATTAATTGCCAGTGTTGGTATTGGTTCGGTAATAAGTAATGTTCTTGGCGGTATTTTACTTGTTATCCCTGGATTCCTTAGTGACTTTATGGGATTGTTATTATTACTTAACTTCCCTATTAATGTAATCTTATTAATTCTTGGTCTTGGTCGTAAACCAGACATCAATTCATTTATGCGCAACCGTATGGGTGGTATGGCTGGAATGGGCGGAATGGGGCAAAACCCATTTGGCGGTGGTCAAAACCCGTTTGCAGATATGCACAAACAACAAAACAATCAAGCGGGCGGGCAACCGAAAAACCCATTTGAAGGCAATCCAATTTTTGAAGAAATGCTTAAAAAGCAACAGCAAAACCAACAAATGAATAATGATACATCAGCCAAAGATACAATTATCGAAGGCGAAGTAATCAACAAAGACGATAAAGATAAATAATCTTTTATGGGAAGTTTGGTTGTTGTTCTAAACCAGTTGTTTCTTCAAGTTCAAACATAATATTCATATTTTGAATTGCTTGACCAGACGAACCTTTAACCAAGTTATCAATCGCACACATAACGATTGAACGGTTTGGAATACGATCTTCTTTCGCACCAATTACCGCAAGGTTTGAACCCTTTACCATAGAAGTCTTTGGCAGACCATCAATAAACCTTACAAATTTTTCACCTTTGTATGTATCAATCAATGCCTTTTCTAAGTCAGCGTGGCTTACGCCATCGTTTCTTTTGACATAGATTGTCACAAGTTCCCCACGGTTTAATGGGACAAGGTGTGGTGTAAAGTTTACAATAACATTACTACCAAATCTTTTTGATAATTCTTGTTCAATTTCTGGGGCGTGTCTATGACTTGCAACACCATAAGGGTTCATTTGTTCAGAAAGTTCACAGAATAAAGTACCCTGTTTTACCCCACGACCCGCACCTGACACACCAGATTTTGCGTCAATAATAATATCTTCGCCAGAAATGATATTGTTTTTTGCAAGCGGAATTAATGATAATAATGTAGCCGTTGGATAACAACCAGGACAAGCAACAACCCTTGCACCTTTTACATTATCCCTTGCGTGTTCAGTTAAACCATATACAGCTTCAGCTTGTACATCGGTTGCTGTATGAGCTCTGTCATACCATTGTTCATAAGTTTTTGTATCTTCAATACGAAAATCAGCCGATAAATCAACAACCTTAACATTGGTTGGGATTTGTTTAACCAAGTCTTGGCTATGCCCGTGTGGTAAACCACAGAACACAACATCACACTTTGAAAAGTCTGCATCTTCGTTGCTTGTTGTCTTTGGCAGGTTTAAATGAGAAAGGTGTGGATAAATATCCCCGTATTCCTTACCCGCATTTGAACCAGCCGTTAATACAGTGATTTCAGTGTTTGGGTGAACACTTAATAAACGAACCAAGTCCGCACCTGTATAACCAGATGCACCCAAGATACCAACTTTAATCTTTTTAGACATAATATTTCCCTTAATCTTTTGTTAATTAAATTTAACACACAAATAAAAAAATACAATTATTAAAAAAGTGCTTGACTTATAAATAGAACAGATGTAGAACATAGTATATAGAACAAAAACAGAACATTAATATTTGAAAGGTAAGTTAATATGAAAATACGATATGAAGTAATTGGTCTAGTAATAATGTTTATTGCGGTGTTTTTAGCATCTGTGTCAATTGGTGTAATCATTGATGATATGGTTGTTGCCAGTATGCCTATTTTATTATTCTGGCTTTATGTAATGAACAATACTTTTAAAAATATGGAAGAGTTTTAATTTAAATAAAGGAGTCTATGGATATGAGTAAAATTTTCACAACACAAAATATTCACGAATTTAATACAGAACAAGGTGTGGTTATCCACTGTCCTTGGGTATTTGATGAATAAGGTTTTATTGCTATTACCTTCAACAGCCCTTAATGGCAATAAAAAAGGCGGTGTGTTTTAAAACACCCGCCTATTTATTTAAGGGGCTTTGCCCCATTCGCCCTGCCCTTAGCATAAAAATAATATTTGTTTTAATTCGGTTAGAATCAAAAAAGCCAACCCATTCGGGTTGGCTTTTCTTTTTGGTGTAAACCAGTTAAAACGAATATTAACGTTTTGAGAACTGGAATGAACGACGAGCTTTCGCGCGACCGTATTTCTTTCTTTCAACCACACGGGCGTCACGTGTAAGGAAACCACCTGATTTCAATACTGGACGAAGTGTTGGTTCAAAGTTTACTAATGCTCTTGAAATACCGTGTTGGATTGCACCGGCTTGACCTGAAAGACCACCACCTTTTGCTGTACATACAACATCAAATTGACCCGCTCTGTCAGATTTTTCAAATGGTTGGTTAAGAACCATTCTTAATACTGGGCGACCAAAGTATTTTTCAATTTCTTTGCCGTTTACGATTACTTTACCAGAACCTGGCTTAATCCATACACGCGCAACAGATTCTTTACGACGACCCGTTGCATACGCACGACCCTGTTCGTCAAGTTTCTGTACCGCAGGAGTAGCAGTTTCAACAGCTTCTGATTTTACTTCGTTTAAGTCCGCTAATGTTTTTTTATCTTCTGTCATAATTAGCCTCTTTTCACATTCTTAGGATTTTGTTTTGCAAGGTCAAGCACAGTTGGTTTTTGTGCTTCATAAGGGTGCTCAGAACCAACAACAACACGAAGGTTGCGTAATTGCTGACGACCTAATGGACCATTCGGGATCATTCTTTCAATCGCTTTCTTGATTACGCGATCTGGGTGATCACCGTCAAGTAATTGACCTGCTGTACGAGATTTAATACCACCTGGGTGACCAGTGTGCCAGTAATAAACTTTATCTTTTAATTTATTACCAGTTAAATATACTTTTTCAGCATTGATAATGATTACATTGTCACCACAATCAACGTGTGGTGTGTAAGTTGCTTTGTTCTTACCGCGTAAGATTTTTGCAACTTCTGTTGCCATACGACCTAGTACAAGATCAGTAGCATCAACAATGTACCAAGTTTTTTGTACTTCACTTGGTTTGATAGAAATTGTTTTCATTGTATTTTCTTTCATTGTTTAAGTGTTAAAACATATACTTTTATTAAGTAGATGTATTTATATTACCTTAAACATACAAAGTCAACACAAATTAATAACAAATAACCCTTATAAAACAAGGGCTTAAATATACAGGTATTATAATACCTATGTTTTTAGGGGTGTTTTTTCGGTTATTTTAACGCTTGGACGAAGTCTTCTTTTAAATCTTCAACATCTTCAAGACCAACGCTCATACGAACGAAGTTTTCCGTAATACCAACAGATTGACGTTCTTCTTCCGTTAGTTTTGAATGCGTTGTTGAACCTGTGTGGATAATTAAGCTTTTTGCATCGCCTAAGTTATTTGATAAATCAATAATGTTTAATTTATCAAGAATTTCATAAGTGCGTTTTTTATCACCTTTGAAATATATACCTAGCAATGTGCCAAAGTTATTCATTTGTTTCTTCGCAAGTTCGTGTTGTGGGTGTGATGTTAAACCTGGATAGATAACCTTTTCCACACCGTCCAGTGTTTCAAGGAATTTAGCAAGTTCAATAGCATTTTCACATTGTTTGTTAATACGAAGTGATAATGTTTCCAATCCTTTAATCATATTCCACGCATTAAATGGTGATAACGATGGACCAGTATTCCTTATATATGGGAATAATACTTCATCAAACCATTCCGTGTTGTTGGTAAGAACCGCACCTGCAAGGCAACGACCCTGTCCATCAATGTGTTTAGTTGTTGAATAAATCACAACATCAGCCCCTTGTTCCAGAACCTTTTGACCAATTGGTGTGGCAAATACATTATCAGCAAATACAAATGCACCCGCTTTTTTTGCAAGTTTACAAACCGCAACAACATCAATTAATTGTAATGTTGGATTACTTGGCGTTTCAAACACAACCGCATCTGTTGGTTTTGATAAAGCTTGTTCCCAAGCGGACAAATCAGTCCCCTCAACCAGTTCAACTTCTACACCTAATCTAGGAAGCAAAGTATTTACAACCCAAAAACAATTGCCAAACAATGCTTTTGATGCAACCAATCTGTCCCCTGGTGATAAATGTGATTGAAGTGCCGATGAAAATGCCGCCATACCAGATGACACACCCGCACAGTGTTTTGCACCTTCAACTGCACACATTCTTTCTTCAAACATTGTGTTTGTTGGATTTGAATAACGACCATACATATAACGATTTAAATCACCATTAAATGCGTCTTCTGCGTCTTGTGATTTGTCATATACGAAACCAGATGTAAGGTATAACGCCTCACTTGTTTCATCAAACTGTGATCGTTCTTGACCTGCACGGACTTGTAGTGTTGCTGGTCTTGCTTTTGATAAATCTTTTTTCTTTGCCATTTTTTTAACTTTCATAATCCATTGTTGGGTGACCTGATTCAATCCAATCAATCATTCCACCTAATACATTATAACATTTATAACCTTTTTCATCAGCCATCGTTGAACTTATTTGCGACCTTCTGCCTGAACGACAAACAAAGTAAACCGTTGTATCTTTGTCAACGGAAGCTTCAAAATCCGCCAAAAAGTTTTCATTTGGTAACATTTCTGGTGGATAAACAATCGTATTTGCCAATGTTTCCGTATCGGCAACGCTTGGAATACCAGTCCCACGCCATTCGGCTTCTGTCCTTACATCAACAATAACAGATTTTTCATCAGATTTTATATTTTTCAACATATCGTCAATTGTTATATCAGTCCACATAGGTTCTTACCCCCTTTTATCATCCATTGCCTTTACCACAACTGGTGAAAGGAATTGGTCAACATTACCGCCAAGTCTGTGAATTTCTTTTACAAATCTTGACGATACGAATTGCTGTGTATCAGATGCCATTAAGAATAATGTTTCCACATCATCGGCAATTTTATAATTCATAACCGCCAATTGGAATTCAAATTCAAAATCAGCAACGGCACGCAAGCCCCTGATAATTACAGAGGCATTGTTTTTATGTGCCATATTAACAAGCAGTCCAGAAAAGCCCTGTACTTCAACCTTATCAGCCAATCCAAGTTCATTAATAACCGATTTTATTAATTCAACCCTTTCGCTAACATTAAAAGTACTTTGCTTTGCATTATCTTCGGCAACACCAATAATTAACTTATCAAATATCTTTATTGACCTTTTAATAATGTCAATATGCCCATTTGTTATTGGATCAAAACTGCCGGGATAAACTGCTGTCTTAGTCATCTTTGCCTTCTTCAACTGTTTCTTCAGATGTTTCTTCTGATTCAGATGGCGTTTCTTCCGCTTCAGCAGGTGCTTCAGATGTTTCCGCAGATGTGTTTTCACCTGTTTCTTCGCCTTCAACTTCCGTTACTTCAATTGGATTTCCATCTTCATCATATTCAACTTCATCATCACTTGAACCAAGGTCGTGTAAGTGTGCAACAGATACAACTGAACTGTCATCGCCACCTTCAACATTAAACAGTCTTACACCTTTTGAATTTCTAGATGTAAATCTGATTGAATTAGTTGGGGTTCTGATGATTTGACCACCTGTTGTTACAAGGATGATTTCATCTTCTTCTGGGAATATGCAATATGACGCGGTAATTGTTGCCTTGTCATCACGCATTTCCATATTGGCAATACCTTTACCACCACGATTTGTCACGCGGTAATCATAAGACGATGCCAATTGACCGTAACCATTACTAGATACCGTTAAAATGAAGTTTTCATTTTCAAGCATTGCCTGATAGATTGGATCTTCTAATAACTTAGCTTTTTCCATATCTTCAACCGCATTATTAGTTTCTGGGTTATCCAGTCTTAATTTGGCACGAACCGCACCAATGTAATCGCTTCGTTGTTCCGATGTGGCATCAGAATGGTTAAGGATAGTCATTGATACAACATGGTCTTTGTCTTTTAATTTAATACCACGAACACCCACACTGTTACGACCCGCGAAAATACGGATTGCTGTTACTGGGAATCTGATTGCCATACCCATATTAGAAGCAAGCATTACATCATCATCTTCCGAACATGTAAGTACATTGATTAAGCTGTCACCTTCTTCTAGTTTCATTGCAATTTTACCATTTGCACGGATATTTACGAAATCAGATAATCTGTTACGACGCACTGTACCTTTTGATGTGGCAAACATTGCGAATAAGTTTTCCCAAGTATCTTCATCTTCTGGTAATGGCATAATTGCCGTGATTGTTTCGTTTTGTTCAAGTGGTAATAAGTTAATCAAAGCCTTACCTTTTGATTGTGTATTACCAAGTGGCAAGCTGTATACTTTCATTTTGTAACAGATACCACGGCTTGAGAATAATAATAATGGTGTGTGTGTATTTTCTGCAAATACCTTAACAACGAAATCTTCGTCTTTGGTTTGCATACCAATACGACCTTTACCACCACGGCGTTGTGCACGGTATGTATCAAGTGGTACACGCTTAATATAACCACTGTGTGTTACCGTTACAACCATATCTTCACGCTGGATTAAGTCTTCCATATCGTGTTCAAATTCACCTTCTTCAATATCCGTTTTACGCGGTGTTGCGAACTTGTCACGAATTTCAACCAATTCATTTTCCATAACAGTTAATCGTGTTTCACGCGAATAAAGAATATCCAATAATTCAGCAATTCGTTTTGAAACTTCTTCTGTTTCTTCTTCTAGCTTATCGCGTTCCATACCCGTTAAGCGTTGCAGTCTTAATTCAAGAATTGCTTTTGCTTGTGTTTCAGATAAGTTGTATTTACCGTCAACAACTTTGTGGTCTTCATCATCAATTAATTCAATGAATTTTGCTACTTCACCAGCAGCCCACTTTGTTTCCATTAATTGTGTGCGGGCAACCACTGGGTCTTTCGCATTACGAATTAATTCAATAACCGCATCAATATTGGTAATTGCAACCAATAAGCCGGCTAAGATATGGGCACGGTCGCGTGATTTACCAAGTTGGTACGAAGTTCTTCTTATTACAACTTCTTCACGGAATTCAACGAATGCTTTAATTACATCACGCAGGTTCATTAATTCTGGACGACCTTTATTAATCGCCAGCATATTAACACCAAAGCTTGTTTGTAATGGTGTGTGTTTGAATAAGTTTGAAAGAACTACTTCAAATACAGCATCACGCTTAATTTCAATTACAACACGAACACCATCGCGGTCAGATTCATCACGTAAGTCGGCAATGCCTTCTACGATACCTTCTTTTACCACTTCGGCAATTCGTTCAATTAATCTTGATTTGTTAACTTGGTATGGGATTTCAGTTACAATGATTGCTTCCCTTTGACCAATTTCTTCACGGTGCGTTTTTGAACGCATTAACACCGAACCACGACCCGTTGTTGATGCTGAATAACGACCCTTTGTACCAACGATAACACCACCAGTTGGGAAATCAGGTCCCGGTACAATGCTGTATAATTCATCAGGTGTAATATCGTGGTTATTTAAGTATGCGATACACGCATTTAATACTTCGCCTAAGTTGTGTGATGGAATGTTTGTTGCCATACCAACGGCGATACCGCCTGCACCGTTTACAAGTAAGTTAGGGAACTTGGCTGGAAGTACAGATGGTTCATTTAATGTTTCATCATAGTTTGGTACGAAATCAACAGTGTCTTTGTCAATATCATCAAGTAATGTTTCAGATACCTTTTCAAGACGGGCTTCCGTATAACGCATAGCGGCTGGATTATCACCATCCATAGAACCGAAGTTACCTTGACCAGATACCAGTGGTAAACGAAGTGAGAAATCCTGTGCCATACGTGCCATAGCATCGTAAATTGCGCTGTCACCGTGTGGGTGATATTTACCCATTACATCGCCGACGATACGGGCTGACTTACGGAATGGCTTTGTTGAATCATAACCATTTTCTTTCATTGTATATAAAATACGACGGTGTACTGGTTTCATACCATCACGAACATCTGGTAATGCCCTTGATACAATTACGCTCATCGCGTAATCAAGGTATGATTTTTGCATTTCCGATTCAATTGCAATTGGCTCAATGCCTAATTCATCAGTTGTGTTAATTTCACTCACTTTATTTTATCCTAACTATCAATATATTGTTATTATTTGTTTAACTTTAAAAGTTTAAGTCAAAATATAGGACTTTACAAGCAAAAAACATAGCAACTTTTAAAATACCCCCTTTAAAATCGATTTTTGGGCTATTTTATTATTCTACACAAAAATATATGTTTAATTATTGAAAAAAATAAAAACAGGTTTTAATTGACTTAGAATCAAAAAAGCCAATGAGAATTTTACATTAAGTAAATGATACCATTGGCTTTTGAAGATAATTAACAATTAAAATCTATTTTAGAATGGGATTTCATCGTCCAAATCGCTTATCGCATTATTATCGGCTGAACCCGCTGATGAAAATGCATTATCGCTTGTTTGGTTATTTGATGCGAACGAAGTACCGCCCGATTGTGCCTGTGATTGTGAATTATCATAACCACCGCCAACACTTTGTCTGCCACCTGCGCTATCAAGCATAGTAAGGCTTCCTTCAAAGTTTGTAAGGACAACTTCTGTTGTGTAAACATCTTGCCCTTGGTTATTTTGCCATTTGCGTGTTCTTAGTTGACCTTCAAGGTAAAGTTTTGAACCTTTATCAATATAACTTTCAATGATTTTAGTTAAACCACCGAATACAACAACACGGTGCCATTCAGTGCGTGTTTGGCGTTCGCCATTTTGGTCTTTCCAGCTGTCTGATGTTGCAACAGAAAAGCTTGCAACTTTATCCCCGCTTTGCGTGTTGCGGATTTCTGGCTTTGCACCAACGTTACCAACTAAAATTACTTTATTTACACTGCCTGACATTATTTTTTCCTTACTTTCAAACTGTTATTATTAATATTATTTTTTGCAAATAAAACTTTAACAGGTTTTAACAAAACTTTAAACAAAAAAATATATTTATTTTATCTTAACAACGACACATATATGTGGTACAATTTCCAATTCGTAATAATAAAAATAAAAGGCAAATAATAATGAAAAACGATAAAATAGTAGTAACAGGCGCCAGAGAACACAATCTTAAAAATGTAAATGTCACAATTCCGCGTGATAAACTTGTTGTAATTACGGGACTTTCAGGTTCAGGTAAGTCATCACTTGCATTTGATACTATTTATGCGGATGGTCAACGCCGTTATGTGGAAAGCTTATCTGCATACGCGCGTCAATTCCTTGAAATGATGGCAAAACCAGATGTGGACAGCATCGAAGGTTTATCCCCTGCTATTTCCATTGAACAAAAGACAACATCAAAAAATCCAAGATCAACCGTTGGTACTGTTACGGAAATTTATGATTACTTACGCCTATTATTTGCCCGTGTTGGTATCCCATACAGCCCAACCACTGGTCAACCAATTGAAAGCATGTCAATTTCAAGTATCGTTGATAACATTCTTAACCTTGGCGAAGAAACAAAGTTAATGTTATTATCGCCAATTGTGCGTGGTCGCAAAGGCGAATACAAAAAAGAATTTGTTACATTACAACGCAAAGGCTTTGCCCGTGTAAAAATTGATGGCAATATTCACGAAATTGACGAAGTACCAGAACTGGATAAAAACATCAAACACACTATTGAAGTTGTCGTTGACAGAATCATTGTTAAAGAAGAAGCAAAACAAAGAATTGCATCATCGGTTGAAACCGCACTTAATTTATCAGATGGTATTATAGTCGTTGAAGAAGCAAGTAATTCAAATCGTCGCCATATTTTTTCTTCAAAGTTTTCTTGCCCTGAAAGTGGATTTTCTATTGAAGAGATTGAACCAAGAATATTTTCATTCAATTCACCATTTGGTGCGTGTACAGTTTGTGATGGCTTGGGTAAAAGCAAAGCATTCAGCCAAGATTTAATTGTGGAAGACGAAAACCTTTCATTATCAGAAGGTGCAATTACCCCATGGGAAAGAAGTCAAAATAAATTATATCACCAAACATTGGTTTCAATTGCCAATCATTATGATGTTGATATGACAACACCGTGGGAATTTCTTGATGATAAATTTAAATCAACAATTCTGTATGGTACAAAGGACACTATTAAGTTTGATTATGACGATGGGATTAAATCATTTTCAACGGAAAAACCTTTTGAAGGTGTAATTCCAAATATGGAAAGAAAATACCGTGAAGCCAACCAAGCAACAAAAGAAGACCTTGAAAAATATCAAGACGAAGTTAAATGTAGTGAATGTTCTGGTCACCGCTTAAAACTGGAATCTTTAAGTGTTAAGATTGCCAGTTTACATATTGGTGAAGTAAGTTCAATGTCAATTTCAAAAGCTTTAAAATGGTTCAAAGAATTACCAGAAAACCTTAGCAAGCAACAAAACCTTATTGGTGAAAAAATTATTAAAGAAATAAGCGACAGATTACAATTCCTTGACAATGTGGGGTTAAGTTATCTTTCACTTTCAAGGAAATCAGGGACATTATCTGGTGGTGAAAGCCAACGAATAAGGCTTGCCAGTCAAATTGGTTCTGGCTTAACCGGTGTGTTATATGTACTTGATGAACCAAGCATTGGTCTGCACCAAAGGGATAATGACAAATTACTTGATACATTAAAGACATTGCGTGACCAAGGAAACACTGTCCTAGTCGTGGAACACGATGAAGATGCAATTAAATCAGCCGACTATGTTATTGATATTGGTCCAGGTGCTGGTGTTAATGGTGGTAAAGTTATTGCCCAAGGTTCACTTGATAAAATAATGAAAGCCAAAGACAGTATCACCGCACAATACTTATCAGGTGAAAAGAAAATTGAAGTACCAAAGAAACGCCGTAAAGGTAATGGTAAATTTATTGAATTAAAAGGTGCAAGACAAAACAACTTAAAAAATGTTGATTTAAAAATTCCACTTGGAACATTTACTTGTATCACGGGGGTTTCTGGTTCGGGTAAATCAACATTAACCCTTGATACATTAAAATCAATCCTTAGCCGTGATTTAATGGGGGCAAAAACAACCCCTGGTGAATACGATTCAATTTCGGGCGTGCATCACCTTGATAAGATTATTGATATTGACCAATCACCAATTGGACGAACACCAAGATCAAACCCAGCAACATATACGGGTGCATTTACACATATTCGTGATTGGTTTACCGCCCTGCCTGAATCAAAGGCACGCGGTTATCAATCGGGACGATTTTCATTCAACGCCAAAGGTGGTCGTTGTGAAGGTTGCCAAGGTGATGGTGTAATTAAAATTGAAATGCACTTTTTACCAGATGTGTATGTGGAATGCGACCAATGTAAAGGTAAACGATATAACCGTGAAACATTGGAAATTCTAAACAAAGGTAAAAATATTTCTGATGTACTAGATATGACAATTGATGAGGCAGAAGAATTCTTTAACGCAATTCCAACAATTAATGAAAAGATGAAAACTTTACAAGAAGTTGGTCTTGGTTATATTAAAGTTGGGCAAAAGGCAACAACCCTTTCCGGTGGTGAAGCACAAAGAATTAAGCTATCCAAAGAATTATCAAGACGCGCAACTGGTCGTACAATGTATATTCTTGATGAACCAACAACTGGTTTACACTTTGAAGATGTAAAGAATTTATTAAAAGTACTTCACGCATTGGTTGAAAACGGAAATACTGTTGTGGTTATTGAACACAACCTTGATGTTATTAAAACCGCTGACTGGATTGTTGATATTGGTCCAGATGGTGGCGATAAAGGTGGCGAAATAATGGGAAGCGGTGTTCCAGAAGATATAGTTAAAATTGACAAATCATTTACCGCTAAGTATTTGAAAGAGTATTTAAAATAATGACTAAGACAGTTCATATCATTGGTGGTGGTCTTGCCGGAAGCGAAGCAACTTGGCAATTAATAAACCGTGGTATACCCGTTGTATTATATGAAATGCGTGGCGATAAAAATGTGGCTGGTACAAAAGAAACATTTGCCCATCAAACAACAAATTTTGCCGAACTAGTTTGTTCCAATTCATTCCGCAGTGATGACCACACAAATTCAGGTGTGGGCGTATTACACGAAGAAATGCGCCGAATGGGAAGCTTAATTATGCAATCAGCGGAAAAACACAGATTACCCGCTGGCGGTGCGTTGGCGGTTGACCGTGAACCATTTGCAGAAACAATCACAAATAAATTAGAAAAACATCCACTTGTGACAATAAAGCGTGGGGAAATTGAATCAATACCAGATGAAGATTTTGTTTTAATTGCCACAGGTCCATTAACAAGTGAAAAGCTTACCGCTGATATATTGGATAAAACCAATTCAACAAGCTTACATTTCTTTGATGCCATTGCCCCTATTGTCCATTTTGAAAGCATTAATATGGAAAAAGCGTGGTATCAATCCCGCTATGATAAAGGCGATGGTAAAGATTACATCAATTGCCCAATGGAAGAAGACGAATACAACAATTTCATTACCGCTTTAACAACGGCGGAATATACGGAATTTAAAGACTGGGAAAAAGATACTCCATATTTTGAAGGTTGTCTGCCGATTGAAGTAATGGCATCACGCGGGGTTGAAACTTTGCGATATGGACCAATGAAACCAGTTGGCTTAACTTCCCCACATACGGGCAAAGGTGCGTATGCGGTGGTACAGCTTCGCCGTGATAATGCGTCTGGTACATTATGGAATATTGTTGGTTTCCAAACAAAAATGAAATATGCAGACCAATTAAGGGTATTTAAAACCATTGGTGGATTGGAAAATGCGGACTTTGCCCGATTGGGTGGGATTCACAGAAATACTTTTATTAACAGCCCAAGCTTGCTTGAAAGAACAATGAATTTAAAATCGCATAAAAACATTTACTTTGCGGGACAAATAACGGGCGTGGAAGGATATGTTGAATCCACATCAATGGGTTTACTTGCGGGCAGATTTATTGCCAGTAAGATTTTAGGTATGGAAATTGATATGCCACCAAAGGAGACAGCAATTGGTTCATTGCTTGCCCATATTACTGGTGATGCGGTTGCAGAAACATTCCAACCAATGAATATTAACTTTGGTCTTATGCCAGAAGTACCAGTTGAAATTACCCCAAATGGTAAAAAGCGAAAATTAAAAGGCAAAGAACGAAAAGAATTCCAAGCAAAAAGAGCATTAGATGCCTTTGATGAATGGATTGCAAAAGCCAACCTTGGTAAAGTCAAAGAAGTTATTTAATTATTTATAAAAATTTTCAAAATACTTTTCTCTATCAGCCTTTAACATACCAATTGTATCGTCCATAAATTTATTTCTGTCTTCTCTGGACTTAAAAATCCAAATACATACACTATCTTTTCCGTGGTATATGGCTTTTAATTCATCATCTATTTGACATAATTCTTCAGGCATATCTACTTTTATACAAATATTACTCATTGTTATTCTCTTTAATTAATAATGTTATAAACATCAATTAATGATGTATAAAATGGCGGTAATGTTTCATACAACAACCACCCACCAAGAACAATATTTAACATTCGCAAGCGTTTTGGTGTTGATAAGAAACCTTTGAAATAATAAGGAACTGCATTCCATATTAAACAAGGGATAGTTGACACAACATAAAGCCACCAAAATGCGGTTGCCTGTGGCAATAATGGTTCATTCGGTATAAGAAACGCACTTGCAACGCCGATGGAAATTGCCCACGCCTTACCATTTATAATTTGCAATCCAACCGCACCCCAAAAACCAATATATTTTAATTTTTTATCTGAATTAATATCTGGTTTACTTAATAATATTTTAACCCCAATATATACCAACAACAAGCCACCAAACAGACGGAAGTATGGTTCAAAACCATATTCCATTATTGGCTTTAACAAGAACACAACCCCCGCACCCATTAATGGCCAACCAACCAATACACCAAGACGGTATATTAATGCTTTTTTAAGACCATAATTAAGTGTAAATAAAAATGATAAGATATTATTAAGACCAGGTGTAATATGCATAATTAATGAAAACATTAATGCAGAATAAAATACATTCCAGTTAATTAATTCCATCTTTGCCCCCCTGCTAGCTTTAAATACATATATTTAAATGGATACCTTAGCGTCCAAAATGTCCACATAACAACAATGTATAATATTTGTATTAAAACAACAAGGATTTCAAATATAAAAACAGATACTTGTAATAAAGTATTAATCATTTTCTTGATTTTGTTCCAATTTAAACTTTGCTTTAATTGGGTCAACAAATTCGTCTGTTGTACCACGGTTTGGTTTAAAGGCTAGTAAAATTGGAATAGCAAGGAAGTTTGATGAATAAGTACCAATAACAACACCTATAATCATTGCAAAAGTAAATCCAGCAATTACTTCGCCACCAAAGATATATAACGCCATCAATGCAATCAATGTTGTAACCGATGTCATAATAGTACGGTTTAATGATTGGTTAATAGACATATTAAATATTTCTTTGTATTCCTTATTCGTGTGTTTAATAAAGTTTTCACGCACACGGTCAAAAATTACCACCGTATCGTTAATTGAATAACCAGCAATTGTTAATATGGCTGCCAGTACAGGTAAGCCAAATTCAATATTAAATAATGCAACAACACCCATTGTAATTAATACATCGTGGAATAATGCCACAAGTGCGGCTAAACTGTATTGCCACTCAAATCTGAACCAAATATATAACATCATTGCTAGTAATGAATAAAATACCGCCCACATTGCATCTTGTTTTAATTCGTCCCCCACAACTGGACCAACCAATTCAACACGGCGGAATTCAATTACATCATAGTTAATTGTTTCTTTGATTAATTTAATACCATCATTTAAATCCATATTATCAACCGATGAACGGATTAAGATATCATCTGGATTACCAAATTCTTGTAATGAAGAATCAATATTATCAAGCTTTGAAATCTTTGACCTTAAATCAGAAATTGTAACGCCTTGTTTAACCTTAACTTCAATTAATAAACCGCCTGAAAAATCAATGCCGTAATTGATACCTTTAACACCGATTAAAGCAAGACTAGATACGATAAACACCAATGAAGCAATAACAAATAGCTTCACCCTTTTCATAAAATTAAAATTAGCGTTTGATAAAAACTTCATAATTAAAACCCTTTTGGTAAAGCACTTGGCATTTTTCTTCGTACCCAAGTGATAAGCAACCACTTTGTAATCATAATTGCACAAAACATACTAGTAATAATACCAATTGATAATGTCACAGCAAAGCCTTGTACTGGACCAGTACCGAATACATAAAGGATAACGCCCGCAATAAGACCCGTTGTATTTGCATCAACAATTGTAACAAATGCAGAAGAAAATCCGCGTTCAAGTGCCGTGTCTACTTTTGCACCATTATTGTATTCTTCACGGATGCGTTCAAATATTAATACATTGGCATCAACCGCCATACCGATTGTAAGTACGATACCTGCAATCCCTGGTAATGTTAAGGTTGCTTGTAATAATGTTAATACTGCTAAGATTAAAACAACATTTACCGTAAGTGAAACAACCGCATAAAATCCAAATCTTCTGTATGCAATAATCATAAATATTACAACAAATACAAGTGCAAGGATAATTGCGATTTTACCCGCATTGATACTGTCGGCACCAAGCCCCGCACCAACGGTACGTTCTTCCACCACATCAAGCGGTGCAGGTAATGCACCCGCACGAAGTAAAATTGATAATTCATTTACTTCTTCAACTTCAAAATTCCCAGAAATAATACCAGAACCACCCATAATTGGTTCATTTACAACTGGTGAAGAAATTACTTTACCATCAAGTAAGATAGCAATTCTTTTACCCACATTCTTTGATGTAAGGCGACCAAACTTTCTTGCCCCTGCTGTGTCAAAGCGGAATGAAACAACTGGTCTGTTTTCGCTGTATGATGCTTGGGCATCAGTTAAGTTTTCACCCGTCACATACGCACGGCTTTTAAGAACAATGTCATTACCACTTTCATCTTCGGTTAAGAATGAATTTGCACCAACAACACCGCTTGTATCTTCCACATGGAAAGAAAGCTTAGCTGTTTTGCCAAGTAATGATTTAATTTTTTCTGGATTCTTTTCACCCGGTAATTGGACAACAATTCTGTCCACACCTTGTCTTTGAATAAGCGGTTCTTGTGTACCCGTTGCATCAATACGACGACGGATAATTTCAATTGTTTGGGCAACAACATCAATTAATTTCTTATCAACACCACCATCGGTAAGGCTGTATTCAATAGTATTACCATTTGTTGTGGCATTAATATTTGCAACTAAGAACCTAGTAAATTTTCTTGCTTGTTCGGATTTTGATGAATCCCTTAATACAACAACTAGCTTGTCATCTTCGCCTTTGATAGTTTTGTATTTAATTTTTTCTTTTCTTAATGTTTGACGAACAGTATCACCAAGATCAGCATAAAAATCTTTAAGTACAGATTTTCTGTCCACTTGTAATAACAAGTGGGCACCACCTTGTAAATCAAGTCCCAGCTTAACAGTTTGGCTAGGCATTGGTTCAGGTAATTTAATAGCATTAGGCAGTGCTGTTATAAAACCCAGCACCACCACTAATGCGATAATAATTTTCTTTGGTAAAGAATATTCGTTCATTGTTAAAATAAATTATTTTTTTTCAACATCAAGTAATGTTGACTTAATAACAACCACTTCAACTTTTGGAGCAATCTCAACAGAAACATTTTCTTCGTCAACTTTTGTTACTTTGGCTTTGATACCACCGCTTGTGATAACAGTATCGCCCTTAACAACCGCGTTTAATTTTGCACGGTGTTCTTTTTGTCTTTTTTGTTGTGGACGGATAAGTAAGAAGTAAAAGATTACAAAGATAATAATCAATGGTAAAAATTGTGCCAAGATACTTGGTTGACCAGCTGTTGATGCAGCAAATGCAGGTGTAATAAACATTTAAAAATCCTTTTCGTTGTTTAATTAAATTTAAGTTGCTTCATTATAACAAATAAACGCCTTTATTCAAGGGTTATCTTAAATATTTTCTTGGGTTAAGAACTTGGCGTTTTTTTCTGATTTGAAAGTGTAATTGGGCTTTCTTTACACGACCTGTACTTCCCACACGACCAATTACTTGGCGTTGTTTTACCACATCACCCCTTTTAACATGAATCTTATCAAGGTGGGCATAAACGGTTACAAACTTTTTATCATGCTTAATTAACACCATATTACCGAATGCACGAAGTCCAGAACCAATATAAACAACAACACCATTATCTGATGCAACAACTTTTGTGCCTTTTTTCGCCGATATGTTAATACCGTCATTAAATACACCAGTTTCTTTTTTGCCAAATCCAGAAATAAGCTTACCCCTTACAGGATAAATAAATTTACCATTTGATTTTGGTGTTTGCTTTGAAATCTTTTTAAGGCGTCTTTGTTGTGCCTTTTTCTTAGGGCTAGCACTTGCTGTCTTGGTTGGTCTTGGCTTATTACCAACTTTTCTAAGTTCAACTTTCTTACGACTGAATGCACCTTCTTTTTTTGTTTTAACTGCAGTTTTTGTAGGTGATGGTGCCTTTACCATATTTTTTTTATCAAACGATATGTTTGGAATATTAATATAATTTCCCGCCTGTAGTTTTGTGTTTTTTGTAATATTGTTAAGGCTTGCTAAATCACGCACCGATACATTAAATTTTCGTGACAATGAATACAGTGTGTCTTTTTTCTTAATAAAATAACGCTTTGCCGATGGTAATTTTAAAACTTGCCCTGCTTCAATATAATATGGGGCTTTTAAGTTATTTTTCTTAATTAATGAAGATGTTGATACTTTGTATTTTTTTGCAATGGCATAAACATTATCACCCGCCATTACTTTATGTGATTTTGCCAAAGGCTTTGCCGGTTCAGTGCGTGCTTCATAAGTTGTTATTTCAAGTGCAAATGCATTGACATTAAAAACAAAAGCAATAATGAATGTAATAAGCTTTTTCATTAGAAACCCAGACCTTCCAACATTGGTACAAAATCAACTTTGCCCAATTCTTCAATATCAATACCGTCTTCTAGTTTGGTAATTTTTAACAAGTCCTGTTCTTCACCCTGTTCACCAACTGGAACAATCATAATCCCACCAAGCTTTAATTGTTCTGTTAAATCAGTTGGAATATCAATTGCCGAACAAGTTAAAATTATTTTATCAAATGGTGCTTGGTTTTTAAAGCCGTGACCACCATCATCAACCATTGTAATAACATTGTATATTTTCATATTATCAAATCGTTGCTTTGCCATTTTTGATAAACTTGGGTGGCGTTCAACCGTATATATTTGCCCCGCCAGTTTTGAAAGAATTGATGTTTGATAACCACATCCAGTACCAATTTCAAGTACCTTGTCTGATTTTTTAAGTTCCAATGATTGCGTCATTTTTGCCACAACTGATGGCAGGGAAATTGTTTGTTCATTACCAATTGGCAATGTTTGGTCAAGCCAAGCATATTGATGTAATGCAGTTTCAACAAAACTTGTTCTGTCAATATTTACCATTGCGGAAATAACTGCATCGCAAGTAATTCCTGAACCTTTTAATAAATCAATAAAGCTTTGTGGTGCAATCATAAATTAATCTTTCTTGATTACAGTTTTACCACCCATATATGGTTGTAATGCGTCTGGAACTGTAATTGAACCATCGGCATTTTGATAATTTTCCATTACTGCAATTAATGTACGACCAACCGCAAGACCAGAACCATTTAACGTGTGAACGAATTCCGTTCCTTTTTCGCCTTTTTTACGGTATCTGCCCTTCATACGACGGGCTTGGAAATCACCACAAGTTGAACAAGATGAAATTTCACGATATGTGTCTTGTCCTGGAACCCATACTTCAATATCATAAGTGCGTCTTGCACCGAAACCAGTATCGCCTGTACATAATTTAACCACACGGTATGGAAGTTTTAATTTTTTAAGGATATTTTCCGCACAACCAGTCATTCTTTCCAATTCTTCGTCTGATTTATCAGGTTCAACAATTGAAACCATTTCAACCTTATAAAACTGGTGTTGTCTTAACATACCCCTTGTATCACGACCCGCTGAACCAGCTTCACTGCGGAAACATAATGTCCACGCCGTCATTCGCTTTGGTAATTCAGATTGTTCAAAGATAGTATCATTTGCAAAATTCGTTAATGTTACTTCCGATGTTGGAATAAGGTAATGGTCAGCCGTTGTTTTAAATAAATCTTCTTCAAACTTTGGTAATTGACCTGTTCCCATTAAAGCGTCTTGCTTAACAAGAACTGGTGTTTGATATTCCGTTAAACCGTGTTCTGTTGTATGGGTATCAAGCATTAATGTTGCAAGCGCCCTTTCCATTTGTGCAAGTTCTTTGTTTAATGTAACAAACCTTGAACCAGAAAGTTTTGCCGAATATTCAAAATCCATCATACCAAGATTTTCACCCAGTTCCCAATGTTCCTTTGCTTCAAAATCAAAGCTTGGAATATCGCCCACTGTACGAAGAAGTTCATTATCTTCTTCATCTGCACCTTCTGGAATATCAGGATACATAATGTTTGGCAGTGTTGATAATTGATATGTTAATTTTTCAGATAATTCACGCTCTTTATTTTCAAGACCTTGTAATTCATCTTTCATATCGGCAACTTCTTGCATAATTTTTTCTGCATCAGCGTCTTGACCATTTGCCTTCATTACACCAATTTCTTTTGACTTGGCATTACGGGTTGCTTGTAATTCTTGCATTTCCGTTTGCGTATCACGGCGTTCTTTATCCAATTCCAAGATGGCTGGGCTTTGCTTATCAAGACCACGGCGTGCCATTTCATTGTCAAATTGTTCAGGGTTTTCACGAATAAACTTCAAGTCGTGCATTTTACTTTCCTTTTAATTTCTTTTTATTGTTTTTCTTTTTATCTGATTTCATAAAACCAGCAATAATAATAGATATTTCATAAAGCAATATCATTGGTACAGCAAGTCCAATTTGCGATAACGGATCAGGTGGTGTTAAAACAGCCGCAACCACAAATGAAATTAATATGGCATATCTGCGTTTTTGTTTTAAACCTTGGGATGATGTAATACCAACTTGTACCAATAACAATAACAATACTGGTAATTCAAAAGCCAAACCAAATGCAAAAATAAGTCGCATTACCAAGCTAAGGTATTCATCAACTTTTGATTCAAGTTGAATTGATAAAGTATTGTCCCCGCCCATTTGTTCAAAACCAACAAAGAATTCCCATGCAACAGGAAGAACAAAGTAATACACAAATGCAGAACCAATAAAGAATAATATTGGTGTCATAATTAAAAATGGTAAAAATACCTTCTTTTCATTTTTATATAAACCTGGTGCAACAAACCCCCATATTTGTGTTGATATGATTGGAAACACAAACATAAACGATGCAAAGAATGCTAGCTTTACATTGGTAAAGAATTTTTCAGCAAGTCCAGTATAAATTAATCTGCGGTCTGATATATCGCCGAACACATCAACCAATGGTGCTGTTAAAAAGTTAAATATAAAGTCCGCATAATAAAAACAAATAAAGAAACCAACCAGCAACGTGCCAAAGCTTATCATAAGCCTTGTGCGAAGCTCTTTTAAATGTGAAATAAATGTATCGTTAGTATTTTCCATTATTTCTTAGACTTCTTTGTTTTTGATTTTTTAGACTTTGCTTTTTTAGATTTTGCTTTTTTCTTTGGCTTAACTTCATCATCAAATGCGTTGTTTTGGGCAAGCCTACGATTTGCTTCTTCTATGTTTTTTTCAAGATCAGCATTATTGCGTTTAAGCTCATCCATAATTTCAACATAATCTTCTTGGTCTGCGATATCATTCATAGTGCGGCTAAATTCGCTAGTCATATTGCGAATTTTTGATAAAATATTGCTAATGCCACGAATAACTTTTGGCATTTCCTTTGGTCCAACCACAACAACAGCGATTGCACCAATCACAAGGATTTCAGACCAACCTAAATCAAGCATAATTTACCTTAATCTTTTTTAGATTTTTTAGAGTCGTCTTTTACGTTCTTTTTGAATTCTTTTAAGCCTTTGCCAAAATCACCCATAATGCGTGATAATTTACCGCCACCGCCAAATAAAACTAAAACGATAACTGCAACGATTAACCAGTGCCAAATACTAAATGCGCCCATGATGAAGCTCCTTATTTTTATTATTTAATTCAATGTAAAATATAACTTAAAAATCAAGCATAGACAACGATTTATTTTATTTTAGTAATCTTTTTGTTTTTTAATGAGTAAATTTTATCAGTCTTTTTTGCTAAATCCATATCATGGGTAACACAAAGCAATGAAAAACCCTTTTTCTTTACAAGACCAATAAGCAAATCCCAAATCTTTTTTGTATTTTCATCGTCTAGATTTCCCGTTGGTTCATCAGCCAATATAATATTTGGATTGTTTGCAATCCCCCTTGCAATGGCAACCCTTTGGGCTTCACCGCCTGATAATTTTAATGAAGATGAATTTGCCTTATCAGCAAGCCCCACTTCTTTTAACAATTCAATTGCCCTTGCCTTTGATTCATTGCGTGAAACACCCGCAACCCACATTGGATAAGCAACATTTTCCCAAACATTAAATTCAGGTAATAAATTATGGAATTGATAAATAAAACCAATATCATTTAAACGAATTTTTGTTTTTTTAGCTTCTGATAATTTATTAACATTTGTCCCTTTAACAACAACATCGCCATCGTCATAACCATCCAATAATCCAGCAATATGTAGCAATGTTGATTTACCCGAACCACTTGACCCAACAAGGCTTACCGCTTCGCCAGACATTAATTTTAAATCAATCCCGCTAAGTATTTCATCAACACCGTATGATTTTTTAATGTTTTTAATTTCAAGTAATGTATTAGTCATTGCGAAGCCCTTGTACTGGGTTCATACGCCCCGCCCTTATGGCTGGGTAAAGCCCCGCCAGTAATGATAATGCAATACTGTATATAACAATTAATGTTAATTCATTTTCATTATAAACAATTGGAATTTGGTTTAAGTGATATATTTCTGGATTAAATATTTCCACGCCAAAGTTGTTTTTTAAATATATACGAATTGTTTCAAGGTTATCAGCAACCAACACCCCAAGACCAAGTCCCAAGAATGTACCAATAAGCCCAATAAATGAACCAACGATAAAGAATATCTTAATTATTGAAAACCTGCTTACACCAAGTGTTCTTAGGATTGCGATTGATTTTTTATGGTCTTTTACAATCATAATCTGCCCAGTGATAATATTAAACACGGCGATTAAAATCATTACAGATAAAATAATAAACATTGTGTTTCGTTCCACTTCCAGTGCATTAAAGAACGAACTGTTTACCCTTGCCCATGCATCAACATATTTCACTTTAAATTTATTTTCGTGTTTTGCCACCCAATCATTTGCCTTATCCGCATCATCAAGGGTTGCCTCAATTTGTGTCACACCTTTTATACCAAAGAATTTTTGTGCCTTATGAAGTGGCATAAATATCATACCGTTATCATAACGATACATTCCAACTTCAAAGTAACCAACAACTTTGTATTTTTTAACCTTTGCCTTTGGAATTAACGCATTAACATCACCATCTGGTATCATAAGGGCAATGCTGTCGCCTTTATAAATTCCATAGTTACGGGATAATCTTTTGCCAATTAATACACCTTGCCCTGTTTCAAAGTTTCTTAAATCATTCTTTGAAATTGCTGTTTTGAAAATTTCACGATCTTTTAAAGACCGTACCCTTACCCCACGCACAATAATACCACGGGAATTTGACCCCGCACTTAACAATGCACTTTTCTGCAGGTACCCAGTTGCGGAACGGATATCTTTGTACCCTTGTAATTGTTTTTCAATTACTTTGTAATTTGTGATACTGTTTGCACCGTTGCTAAGGGTAACGTGTCCATTAATACCAAGGACTTTCATTAATAATTCTTGGCGGAAACCACCCATTACTGACATTACAAGGACAAGGGCACAAACCCCAAGTATAATGCCAACAAGGGCGAACCAACTTACAACCGATATAAAGTTATCGTCCTTTTTTGAACGAACATATCGCCACGCAGTTAACAGTTCAAATCGTGAAAACATTAATTACCTTTTACTTTTTCCATTGCTTGGGCAAATGTCATTTCTTCTGATGAACCATCTTTTCTATTTTTAAGTTCAACTAAGCCTTTTTCCAATGACTTTTTACCAACAACAATAAACCACGGAAGACCAATTAATTCCATATCCGCAAATTTTGCACCTGCCCCCATATCGCGGTCATCGTATGCAACCTCAATACCAGCATCTTGTAATTGTTCGTAATATTCTTCACAAGCATTTACACAATTTTCATCTTTGCCCGATACATTAATTAAGGCAACATCAAATGGTGCAACAGATTGCGGGAATAAAATACCTTTATCATCGTGGAATGCTTCAATAATTGCGGCAAATACACGGCTTACCCCAATACCATATGAACCCATGTGTACTGGTGTTAATTTACCATCACTATCGGCAACCTTTAAGCCCATTGGTTCTGAATACTTTGTACCAAAGTAAAAAATATGACCAACTTCAATACCGCGGGTTGCAACTTTTTTACTTTCGTCAACTTTGTTCCATTCATCTTCAACAAACATTTCATCAGTTGAAGCATACTTTTCAGTCCATTTATCAACAAGCGGTTGTAAATCACCACGATAATCAACTTTTTCATCTAGGATATTATAATCAAGAACATCTTTATCACAGAATACTTCACTTTCACCTGTATCAGCTAAAATAATAAATTCGTGGCTTAATTTTCCACCAATTGGACCAGTATCAGCCTGCATTGGAATTGCTTTAACCCCAAGGCGTGCAAATGTGCGTAAATATGAAATAAATATCTTGTTATATATTTTTTGGTGTTCTTCTTCACTTATTGCAAAGCCATAACCATCTTTCATTAAGAATTCACGCCCACGCATAACGCCGAACCTTGGACGAATTTCATCACGGAATTTCCATTGAATTTGGAAAATATTTTTCGGTAAATCTTTGTACGATTGTGCAAAGTTTGAAAAGATGTCCGTTATCATTTCTTCATTTGTTGGACCAAATAACATTTCTTGTTCGTGACGATCTGTAATTCGTAACATTTCTTGACCATAATCGTCATAACGACCAGACTTCTTCCATAAATCAGCTGATTGGATTGTTGGCATTAACATTTCACAAGCACCAATTTTGTTTTGTTCCTGTGAAATAATTTCAGAAATTTTTGTAAGAATACGATAACCAAGTGGCAACCAAGAATAAATACCAGAACTTTCCTGTCTTATCATACCGCTACGCAACATTAATTGATGGCTTACAATTTGTGCATCAGATGGTGCATTTCTTAGCGTTGGCATAAAAAATTCAGTAAGACGAACGCCTTTACAAAGTTTAGTTGTTTGCATTTATTATTATTCCTTAAATCGCAATGTTAGTTTGTTTTTTAATAAACTACTAAAAAATTGGGATAAAGTATAGTTTTATTTTACTTTACGGTTTGTAAAATATGACAAAATAATCACTGGTATCATACCAAGGGCTACCATTATTAACGCCCCTATTGATGCTTGTTCAATTAAATCATCACTGGCAAATTGGTATACATATGTTGCAAGGGTTTCGTAATTAAATGGTCTTAACAACAATGTTGCGGGCAATTCCTTAACAATATCAACAAATACAATAATTGCCCCCGATATAAGCCCTGTCTTAATTAATGGAAAATGAATCTTTGAAATAATATTAAGTTTTGAATGCCCCATAAGTTTGGCAACATCGTCCATAGTATAACTTACCCTTTGCAATGAATTTTCCACAGAACCAACACCAACATTAATAAATTTAGCCACATAAGCATAAATAAGAAGCATTGTTCCGCCTGATAATAATAATCCCGTACTTATATTAAAGTATTCAATCATAATTCCATCAATCAAATTGTCAAAGTTTGCAAATGGAATGAATACCCCAATTGCAAATACCCCGCCTGGAACCGCATACCCCGAACGGGCAAAAGCAATTAAAGCATTATTGATTTTTAAATGACCTTTGGCACGACTGTAATAACCAAGCAATATACTGAAAAACATGACAATTACCACGCCAAGGCTAGCAAGCGATAATGAATTAAGTAAGTATTCAGTGTATTTGCTAGTATATGCTTGTTCAAAAAACCTTATTGAATAATCAAGCAATATCCCCGCAGGGATTACAAACCCCATAAATACCAAGCCCCAACAAAAAACAACACTTAATATTTTTTTATATTTACTTAATTCAATTAATTTATATGGTTTTACCAAGCTGTTTGTTGATAAATATATACTTTGCTTATTGCGGTAAAACTTATCCATATACAGCAGTAAAAATACAAATATTAACATTACCAATGCAATTTGTGATGCAAAGCCCACATCATTCATTTCAAGCCATACATCGTATATGGCAAATGTAAGTGTGTGAATGCCAAACAATGAAACCACGCCAAAATCACCCATTGTTTCCATTAATACCAATATTGAACCAACAAATATTGAAGGAAGTGCAATTGGTAATGATACTTTAAAGAAACTGCTTGTTGCGGAATGCCCCATCACCTTTGTAATTTCAAGAACATATCCCGATTGCTGAATAAACGAAGCCCTTGCCATTAAATAAACATACGGATACATAACAATGGCACTTACAAATACTGCACCCCACATTGTACGGAAATCAAAGAATGAATATTCAGTGTATGAAGTATATCCAAATATTGCCCTGTATATGGTTTGAACAAGACCAGAATATTCAAAAAATTCTGCATAAACAAATGCAACTACATAAGCGGGAATTGCAAATGGGAATAATAATGCCCATTGTAATATTTTTCTTGATGGAATGTTAATTACACTTACAATCCACGCACTTAATGTGCCAAGCACAGTTGCCAATATACAAGTGCCAAAAGTGTAAATTAAAGTATTAACTAAATAACCAGGAAATACCGTTGATAAGTAATGTTTCCACATTGATTCTTCGGGGAATAATGCCAAAACGAAAATAGCAATAAGGGGAATTGCAATTATTAATGCAATCCCCCCTATTGTAAATTGTAAGTACTTAGTATTTTGAATCATACCTTATACTAATTTATCTTAGTCGTTAAAACCAGTTTTATTTACTAGCTTCACCGCATCTTTTGCTTCATCAGCAATGTCTGATAAGCTTACAGATGTATCAATTTTAAGTTTACCACCTGCACTTTTGTGCCAAGATTTAACTTTGTCTGATACAGAAACCCTTGAGTTCACAGGCATTTCATTGTTACCTTCTGCATAAAGTTTTTGTGCGTAATCAGATGTTAAGAATTCAATTAATTCAATCGCAACATCTTTGTTTTTCGCATACTTTGTTAAGGCGATACCAGCAAGGTTCGTGTGAACA
Organism: Alphaproteobacteria bacterium; assembly: GCA_049615605.1. GTDB lineage: Bacteria > Pseudomonadota > Alphaproteobacteria > JAQWUY01 > JAQWUY01 > JAQWUY01. The sequence continues at coordinate 59,573 of JBMZFW010000001.1, forward strand.
CCTTTGCCTGCTTGGTCTGGCCATACTAAGTTAACTGAATTAGCCCAAGCAATCTGGTCTTTATTCTTAAGCATTTTACCATAGTAGTAATCATTACCAACTGCGATATCACAAACACCTTCGTATACAGCTTTAACCTGTGCACGGTCATTACCTTTTGGTTTGCGTGCTAAGTTTGCTTTTAAGCCTTCTAACCACTGTTTAGCTTTCGCTTCACCGTGACGGTTAATCATATAAGAGATTAAACCAATATTGTATTTGTTAGTACCAGAACGGATACAGATTTTACCTTTCCATTTTGGATCAGCTAAGTCCATATAAGTTTTGATAGCACCTTTTTTTACACGATCTTTTGAAGTGTAAATAATTCTTGCGCGTTGTGATAAACCAATCCATTCACCATCTTCATCACGGAAGTTAGCAGGAACATTTTTATTTACAACAGAAGAATCAACTTCTTGTGAAAGATCCATCTTTTTGATTTTGTGTAAATTAGAAATATCAACAGTCATAATCACATCAGCTTTTGTGTTTTTGCCTTCTGATTTTACTTTTTGTAATAAACCTTTTTTCGCAACAAGAACATTTACTTTGTGACCTGTTTTCTTTTCAAATTCAGCGAATAACTGTTTTGTTAAGAATGCTTGGCGGTATGAATAAACATTCACTTCACCAGCCATTGCACTAGTTGCAACGAAAGCCGTTGCCAATGAACCTAGTAATATTTTTTTCATTATTTTTACTCTTTAAAATTAAATGGTACGAATTTTGTACGAATATAATTTAACAAAAGCGACACCCTATGTCAATACAATACTGTATTAGTCCTTAAAGACAAAAACTAGCTTCTGATTATAAGAAATATCAACGCTTTCACCTTCTTTAAAATCGTGCATATTATCAATGCGACAATGCAGGTGAATATCATTCGGGCAATCAATGTGAATTAAATCCATTGCCCCAAGGTTTTTAATTTGTTGAATTTTATTTTTTGTATTTGTTTTTTTGGATAATTTTATCGCCTCTGACCTTATAATAACTTTTGCATTATCAGTATCAGATAAATTTGTTTTAAATTCGCCAATATCCGTTATCGCCACATTATTTTTAATTTTTGCGGGGATAACATTAACTTCACCAAAGAAATTAGATATAAATTCATTCTTTGGATTGAAATATAGATCTTTTGGGCTTCCGTGTTGTAAAACCTTGCCATTATTAATAAGAACAATTTTATCGGACATAAACATTGCTTCTTGTGGGCAATGTGTCACAATTAATGCAGAACAGCCAATTTGTTTAATAATGTGTAATGTTTCGTCCCTTAACTTATCACGCAACTTTGCATCAAGGTGTGAAAATGGTTCATCCATTAAAATAAGTTTTGGATTTGGTGCAATTGCCCTAGCAAGTGATACCCTTTGCTGTTGCCCGCCTGATAATTCATAAGGGTATTTATCTTTGTAATCAGACATACCAACCAGTTTCAATGTTTTTTCAACTATTTTTTCTTTGGATTCTTTGCTTTCATTAATCAAACAAAATGCAACATTCTGGCAAACTGTTAAATGTGGAAACAACGCAAATTCTTGAAACATTACACTTACATTGCGATTTTCAGGTGGGATAATAATTTTATTTGCCCCACTTGCCAGCTTTGAATGAATTTTAATTTCACCTGTATTTGGGGTTTCCGTACCAGAAATCAATCTTAACAATGTTGTTTTACCAGAACCAGATTCACCAAGTAATGAAACAATATCACCTTCGCCAATTGAAAAGTTAAAATCATCAAATATATTTTTCCCACCCTTTTCATAAAAATAAAAAAGATTTGATATTTCCAAAATATTTTGTTGCATTATTTGTCCTTAAAAAATAATATTGTTTAATACAAAGTATAATAATCATTAATTAATGTCTAGTTCAAACAAAATGAATAATATTTTAAATCAAGTGGGTAACACACCTATTGTTAAGTTAAATAAAGCTTCTGAAATTTCAGGGGCTAATATCTATGCCAAATGTGAATTCTTAAATCCGGGTGGGTCAATCAAAGACCGTGCGGCAAAGCAAATCCTTATCAAAGCAATGGAAAATGGCGACCTTAAAAAAGGTGATACTTTTATTGAAGCAACAGCTGGTAATACAGGCATATCATTAACATTGTTTGCAAATGCACTTGGGTTAAAATCAATTATTGTTATGCCCGAAAACCAAGCACAAGCAAAAAAAGACGCCCTTAAAAACTTAGGTGCTGAATTAATACTTGCCCCTGCGGTGCCACTTGCGGATGAAAATAATTTTCGCAATATGGCAAAAAGATTATCACAAGAAAATGGTTATTTCCTAGCCGACCAATTTAACAACTTGGAAAACCGTAATGCCCACGCTGAAAATACAGCCACTGAAATCGCCAAACAATTACCAGAAATAAATGGGTTTATTTGTTCTGCTGGTACAGGCGGAACAATTGGCGGGTGTGAAATTGGTTTAAGAAAATTAATCAAAGATATCAAAATCGGACTTGCTGACCCAGATGGGGCAAACCTTTATAATTATTATACAACTGGCGAATTATCAAATAATGGTAAATCATCAATTATGGAAGGTATTGGACAAAGTGCAATTACACCAAACCTTGCTGATTTAAAAATTGATTACGCTTATAATATTTCAGATACAGACGCAGTTGCTTGTGCATTTGAGGCAATAAGCGAAGGTATAAATGCTGGTTTATCAAGCGGTATGAATATTGCAGGAAGCATCGCTATGGGCAAAGAACTAGGGAAAGATTCAAATATTTTAACTTTTATTTGTGATACATCTGACAAATATAAAGAAAAAATGTTTAATAAAGATTTTTTAAATGAAAAAGGCATAACGCCACCAAATTGGATATAAATATAAAGAAAATAGTATGAAAAAAGAAACAAAAATTATTCACCCATCAAATTACAAGGGCTGTAAAAGTCAATATGGTTCGGTTAACCCACCTATTGTTCGTGCTTCAACTGTTGCACACAAGGATTTCAATGAAATTCAAAATCCAGGCGAAGATAGGGTTATATATGGTCGTTATGGTCTTGAACCTGCTGGCACATTAAAAAGGGCTATTGCTGAATTGGAAGGTGCATATAATACAATCTTAACATCTTGTGGTTTACAAGCTGTTACATTAGGTGTTTTTTCAGCTGTTAAAGCTGGTGACCATGTTATTATTGCCGATGGTGTATATGTTCCATCACAAAAACTAGGTAAAGAATTATTACCTGACTTTGGTGTGGAAGTTTCATTCTTTGATGCAATGAAGCCTGAAAGCCTAAATGATTTAATCAAAGACAATACAGTTGCTGTATTCTTTGAAGTACCATCATCTGGTACTATGGAATTTCCAAACATTGAAGAAATTATTAACATTACCAAGAAGCACAATATTTTATCAATCGTTGATAATACTTGGGGTGCTGGCGGTTATTTAGTTAAACCAATGGATTATGGCGTTGATATTTCAATTCAATCATTAACAAAGTACCCTTGCGGACATTCAGATGTGTTAATGGGTGCAATATCTGTGCGTGAAAAAGAATTATGGGAAAAAGTTAATCATAAGGCATCATTATTTGGTTCAGCCGTATCACCTGATGATATTTATCTGCTACTGCGTGGATTAAAGACTATGCCAACGCGACTTAACCAACACCACGATAATGCGATCAAAGTTGCCAAATTCTTAAAAGACCACGACAAAGTTGATGAAGTATTCTGTCCCGCACTTGAAACTTCACCAGGTCATGAAAACTGGAAAAAATATTGCACCAAAACAAATGGATTATTTTCATTCACTTTCAAAGAAAACTATGG
>JBMZFW010000002.1:0-43485 GCA_049615605.1 Alphaproteobacteria bacterium
TCTTTTACTTCGTTTAATCGTTCAGGGTGGCGTGGAACAATTATTGTTAATAAATTAATATGTTGTTTGTGTAATTTATTAATTGCTGTTTCAATAAATATTTCATCTTGTGGATGGGTTGATGCAACAACCCAAACAGGACGATTTCCAATTTGTTTTTGCAATGTGGCTAAATCTTTTTTATTAACATCTGGTGCGGGTGAAGCTTGCTTTAAATTACCAATCATTTCCACAGGTACATTTGTAAAGCCCTTAATGAAGTCCGCATAATTTTGTGTTTGTGCCGTAATGTAATCAAAGTATGAAAACATAGCCTTTGCCACAAATGGAATTTTACGCCACATATTCATTGTCTTGTTTGACATACGGGCATTAATAAGAAAAATTGGAACATTTCTTTTGTTTAAGTTTCTTAAAATATTTACCCATAATTCAGATTCAATCATAATTGCCAAATCTGGCTTCCAATAATCTAAGAACCTTTTAACCCATTTATTTACATCCATTGGACAGTATTGATGAATTACACTTTCAGGTAATTTTTCTTTCATTAATTTGCCTGATGTAAAAGTGGAAGTTGTTAATAAAACATTATAACCTTGTGCTTCAAGTTCCTTAATCAAACTTAACGAAGAAATGCTTTCACCCACACTTACCGCGTGAATCCAAACAAGTTTACCTTGTGGGCGGATTTTTGACGCATAGCCCTTTTTTTCAATGTATCTAATTGAATCTTCTTTGCCATTTTTAACCCTTGTTTTTAACCAGTGGTTAATTAATGGTCGTAAAATAATAGATATGATTCTGTAAATATTTGTAAAAATCATATTATTCCTTTTCTATTGGACTGTGTCCAAAGTATTCATCTGATTTAATTGCAAGTTCAATTAATTTGTTTTCCAATTCATCTTTGATTTCATCAATAGATTTATTTTTATCAACTTTTACAACTTCGCCAATTATAACCCCGCGACCAAATGGTTTTGGAATAACCATTCTGTCCCAAGAATTTAAAACTTTTCTTTTTTCCGTATTCACTGAATAGAAATAACAATCTTCGCCCATTTTATGCACCGCAAATAACGGTCCTTTTTTCATATGGTATCTTGGCCCCCTTGAACCATCAATAACGATAATAATTTTTTCATTACCCTTTAACCATTTAAACAACATACGAAGCCCTGCACTGCCCGTGCCAGATTCTTGTGAAGATAAATAAACATTAACGCCCAATGCACGCATTGAATTTGCAATGAATTCCCCGTCTTTACTTGGTGAGGCAAGGGTATTTACCAATCTTTTTTGAAATAATAATTTCTTTGTCGCCATTGATAAAATAGTACGATTATGCCAAGTGATATTCATATTTACTTTTTCAGGATTACCTTTGTTTATAATCGTCCAATTTGTTGTGAAATAAACAAACTTAGTATACAGGGCAAGAAGTCTTACCAATATAAATGAAGAGATTTTATTTTTAAATAATTTCTTCATACAAAGTATTAATCCTTAACATTAAGCTTACTTTGCAAGCTTGATGATGAAGTTGTGTATTGGAATAATAACTTCTTATCAGGGTTGCAATAAGCAAATGCTTTTTGTGCCATTAATGCACCTTCGTGGAAACCCGATAAAATAAGTTTTAATTTACCAGGGTAATAATTAATATCACCAATTGAAAATACTTGCGGGATTGATGTTTCAAAGTCTTCGGTGTTTACTTTAATCAGGCTGTCCATATGTAATTCACATCCAAAGTCTTTTACAGGACCCAATGTCATTGTTAAACCATAAAAGGCTAATAACATATCGCATTCAACTTCAAATTCGCCTTTTTCTTTGTGTTTTAAGACAACTGATTTCAATTGACCATCATCACCATTAAGGGCTTTGATTTGACCAATTTCTAAATTCATTTCGCCTTTTGAAACCTTATCACGCATTTCATTTACCGATGCAGGGTGTCCGCGGAAATCATCACGACGGTGAACCAATGTTAAGTTTTCTGAAATCGGGGCAAGGTTGTTTGACCAATCAAGGGCTGAATCCCCACCGCCGGCAACAATAATCTTTTTATCACGGAATAATTCCATATCACGCACGCTGTAAAATACAGATTTGCCTTCATATTCATCAATGCCTTCAATCGGTGGTTTCTTTGGTACGAATGAACCGCCACCTGCGGCAATAACAACACAAGTACATTCAACGATTGTACCGATGTCTGTTTTTACATGCCATTTATCAATACCGTTTTCATCAGTTCCTGCTTTTTCAATAGATGTTGCCATCTGTCCCAAGTGGAAAGTTGGTGAAAATGGTTTAATTTGTTCCATAAGATTATCTGTTAATTCTTGCCCCGTGATTGATGGGAATGCAGGGATATCATAAATTGGTTTTTGTGGATAAAGTTCCGCACATTGACCGCCCGGTACTTCCAAGATATCAATTAAATGGCATTTTAAATCAACCAGACCCAATTCAAATACCGCAAACAGCCCCACTGGACCCGCACCAATAATCGCCACATCAGTTTTATGTATGTTATTTTCCATCATTTTATACCTTATATTAATGTTTTGTTTTTTATACCATTTATGTACTGTATTGGCAAGGTTTTAGACACTTACCGCTTGTTATTATATCAAGTATAGTTTAACATATTGAAACAGTAATTTTATTAATTGGGAAAGCCTATGGATTACAATAAATTTTTTAGCGAACAACTTGATGCACTTAAACAAGACAATAACTATCGTCAGTTTAAGCATATTCGCCGTATCAAAGGTAAATATCCATTGTGTGAATATATGGGTGAAAATGGTGATGTAAAAGAAATCACTATGTGGTGTTCCAATGACTATATGGCAATGGGTGAAAATGAAACCGTTGGCGAAAAAATGATAGAAGTATTAAAAGATTCAAGTACTGGTGCTGGTGGTACGCGTAATATTGCCGGAACAACTGTTTATCACAGCGAACTTGAAAACACGATTAGCAAATGGATGGGCAAACAATCTTCACTTATATTTACATCTGGCTGGGTTGCCAATTTAACTATTCTTGCGACCCTTGGGGAAAAGCTTCAAGATTGCATTATATACAGCGATGCAATGAACCATAATTCTATGATTGAAGGCATAAGACGAAGCCGTGCCATTAAACGCGTATTTAAGCACAATGATACCGAAGACTTGGAAAGATTAATTAAACAAGACGATCCAAATGTGCCAAAAATTATTGCATTTGAATCTGTTTATTCAATGAATGGTAATATTTCCCCAATTAAAGAAATTATTAAAATTGCCAAAAAGTATAATTGCCTTACTTATCTGGATGAAGTTCACGCAATTGGTCTGTATGGTGATACAGGTGCAGGCGTGGCAGAAGAATTAGGTGTACTGTCTGATATTGATATTATCCAAGGCACTATGGGTAAAGCGGTGGGACAAGTTGGTGGATTTATGGCAAGTTCAGAAAAGTTAGTGGACTTTGTTCGTTCATTCGGTAATGGATTTATTTTTACAACTTCACTTCCACCTGTTGTGGTTGCTGGTGCAAATGAAAGCATTAAGCACCTGCAAGGTGCAAGACAAGAACGCACTAAATTACACGCAATGGCGAAACATATAAAACAAAAACTATCAGCCGATGGTTTTGAAGTAATGCAATCTGATTCACATATTATTCCAATCTTTGTTGGCGATGCTAAAAAATGTACGGATATAAGTAAACATTTAATTGAAAAGCATAATATATATGTGCAATCAATCAATTATCCAACGGTAGCAAAAGGTACGGAAAGATTGCGCATTTCACCAAGCCCAGTTCACAGTGAAGAAATGGTTGAAAAGCTGTCCCTTGCATTGCAAGAATCGTTTGCTAGTTGTTAAAGTAAGTTGCCCTTAGTTAATTTTAAAACTTCTTCGGCAAATTTTTCATAATCGCTAAGTTCATTATAAATATACGCAGATAAGCGAACATATTTAACATTATCAATTAAATTAATATGTGCGGAAACATTATTTTCAAGCAAGTGATTTTTAATTGCATCAACACTTATTTTTTTATCTTGTAATTCAGATGGTAATTCAACAGATGTCATAAATGTTGAAATATTTTCAGGGACATTATATTTAACCCCAAATTTTTCTGCCACAACATTTGCACCTTGAATAACCAGGTCATTGCAATATTGTCTAATATTTTCTTCGCCAAATTGATTGATTGAATTAATAGCCGTATCCAATGTTAACCAAGGGGCATAATCATTTGAACCAACCCAATCAAATGAATGTGGGTATCCATCATTATGGCGTTGGCTTATTCGCATTGACCTTAATAATTTATGGTGTTCTGGTTTTGATACAATAAAACCAGTCCCCAGATATGATAACAACCATTTATGACAAGAACCGATATACCAATCAACCCCCATTGCATCAAAATTAATATCATACATACCAAAAGAACCCGCACCATCAACAAGTGTTAGGATTTCTTTTTCCTTAAATAAAGGAAGGATTTTATCAAGTGGGTTTCTTAATCCATCAATTACTTTTGTATCTTCAATCACCAATAACCTAGTTCGCACGTGAATTGCTGTTTCATACTTATCCACAATTTCAGAAATGCTTGCATTTGATGGAATGTATACTTTGTTAATTCTTGCACCTGCCCTTGCACATACAAATTCAAGAATACGCATAGTTGTTGGATAAATATTTGCATCAACAACAATTTCATCACCAGCAAGTAATACCAGTGAACGAAGAATTGTATTCATTGATTCCGTACCCGAAGATGTGAATGCAACATTATTTGCATCTGTCTTAATATATTCACCCAATACGGAAGCACTTTGTCTTATTAATTTAGACAAATTCTTTTTATACTGTGCAGAATTAATAAAAATATCTTCACGGATTTCATTTGTTTTTTTATACACTTCTTTGTGTACGATAAAGCTAGTTCCGACGCTGATATTTATATGGTCTTCAGATATTAAAAAGTCTTTTTTAGTGTTTTTACCAAACATAAATTATCCCTATAAATCATAGTGTTATATAAGACTATATGAAATGAACGACAATAACAATTAAAAAATCAATTTTAATTCTTTATATTTTTAAGTATATCGTTTGGGGATAATAAAACAGGCAATAATATTCCATCTTTATTTTCAGGGGTATATATAATTGTAAATGGAATTGCAAAACGATTATATTTATTTATATACAATAAAATTGACTTGTCGTTATTTGTAAAGTCACCGACCATTGCAACAACATCTTCGCTTTTTAATACTTTAATAACATCGTCTTTTGAAAATGTCGTTAATTCGTTAACTTGACAGGTAATACACCACGATGCCGTGATATTTACCACAACGGTTTTACCATTTGAAACAAGGTTTTGAATTTTATTTTTTTCAAATTTTACCCATGGTTTTTCTATTTTAAATTGTTTAAAATTGGGGTTATTAATATCCAATTTATTTTTGTTGCTAAGGCTAAATAATGAACCAATTAAGACAAATAAAATAAGAATCTTTGCTTTAAACACCCTAGATGATTCTTTTATTTGTAAGAAATAAACAATTAATCCAATAATAATCGCAAATATAAATTGAGTTTCTAAATCATAATATATGCGGTTTACCCAAATAAAATATGTTGCACTTAATAACATAAGCACACCCATTGTGTTTTTAAATACATTATTCCAAGCACCCGCCTTTGGGAAATAATTAATAATATTTGGATATATGATTAACAATAAATACGGCAACGCCATACCAATGCCAATAAACACAAATATTAATAAGCCAATATACCAATCAAGCAATATACCAAAGCCCATACTTATACTTAACAATGGTGCAGAACACGGTGTGGCAAGCAATGTTGAAACAATACCGCTGAAAAATGATTTTGCTTTTTCACTGGTACCTGTTGGAATATAATCAAATACCTTACTTGGAACTTGTGCAGAAAACACACCCAACATATTTAACCCCATAATAATTAATAATGCGATTATAAATAAAATAAATTCTGGACTTTGGAATTGAAAACCCCAACCAAGCCCAACACCAATGGAACGAAGCCCAATTAAGATAATCCCCAATATTACAAATACACTAATAATGCCCAATGATACGAATACTGAATTTTGTATCATTTGCCCTTTGTTTTTTGATTTTGTGATTGCCGATAACTTAAATGATAAAACGGGCAATACGCACGGCATTATGTTTAAAATAAGACCACTTAATAATGCAATTAAAATAATAAACAATAAATTTGTAGCGTCTTGTTGATATGAAAGTATTCTGTCTAAATGGCTTGATGTTTTAAGGTCACCACCATTTATTTTTAATTCAACATTTTCCTTAACAACAACACATAATTCATTACAGGTATAATATTCAATATACCCCTTTAACAATACAGGCTTTGTATTATCAATAATCTTTAATCGCCACGGCAATATAACATTGCCCTTGTATCCAAGTGTTTTAATCCCTTGGAAATCAAATTCAATTGGTGTTGGATAATTCCAATCACTTAAAATTAAGTTTTGTGAACCATTGTCAATAAATCTTGGTGGCAATCCTGCATCGGTTGAATCTTTGTGATATATTTTCCAACCACCTGCTAGTTCAAATTCAACCCCAAATAAAATTTCATTTTCATCGCCAAAATTTTCAAGCGATGAAACAACCCTTACATTCCCGTGTTTACTTTTTCCCCAATTACTAGTAGAATTGGAATAAGAATTGAGGGGTAATAAAATCATTATGCACATCAGGCATATGATTTTAAAAAATCTTATATTTTTAACAATTTTAAGCATACAAAGATATTAAGTTATATTATGACAAAAGACAATAGACATAATGGTTATTTAACGGGCAGACTTCTTGTTTCCGCCCCAGACCAAGAACACGACATATTTAAAAAGTCGTGCATATTGGTATGTGCCCACGATGAAAATGGTGCAATGGGTTTAATTCTTAATAAGTTTGAAAATAACATAAGCTTATCTGAATTGTTAATTCAAATGGAAATTCCAATTAGCGATATTAAAAACAGCCCACGCATTTACACGGGCGGACCTGTTAGCCAGGAACAGGGATTCATATTACACGATTGTAATTACAAAGAATCTGAAACGGCACATATCAATCAATTTTTTAACCTTACAACAACGGTTAATATATTAAGTAAAATTTCCCAAGACCAAGGACCAACGGACTATAAAATATTCCTTGGTTTTAGCTCTTGGCGTAAAGGGCAACTTGAAAATGAAATTCTAAATAATATGTGGATAACCCTGCCTGCGACAAAGGAAATCGTATTTAGTAAATATTGTGATACAATGTGGTATTCGTCATTAAGTCAAAATGGCATAAATCCACAACATATTTCCGTACATAACGGTTCGGCATAATTTAAAAAAATCATTGATTTTTTGCCACATAAATTATATAAAATAATATAATAATTATACAGATAGTAATGGAATAAAAAATGTTTATACAAACTGAACAAACACCGAATCCAGCAACGCTGAAATTCATACCTGAATGCAGTATCCTTGAATCTGGTACAGCAAGCTTTCAAACAGCCGAAGACGCCAAGGATATATCACCTTTTGCCACAAAACTTTTTGCAGTTAATGGTGTGGCGGGCGTATTCTTTGGCAAGGACTTTGTCACAATAACAAAATCAGACGACATTGAATGGATGGATTTAAAACCATTGGTTCTTGGTGAAATGATTCAATTCTTATCATCGGGTGAAAAAATTATTACAACTGATGCTGATATTGTTACCGAAGAAGCCGATGTTGACCCAAGCGATGATGAAATCGTTGCACAAATTAAGGAATTAATTAACACCCGTGTTCGTCCAGCTGTTGCCCAAGACGGCGGGGATATTATTTTCCACGAATTCACAGACGGTATTGTATATGTTTCAATGCAAGGTGCGTGTGATGGGTGCCCTGCATCAACGGCGACCTTAAAAATGGGAATTGAAAACATGCTTAAATATTATATTCCAGAGGTTATTGAGGTAAGAGCAAAATAATGATTAAAAAGCCTAGCCTAAGTATTCCTATGGATATTAAAAAGACCGCTTTATTGTGGGGGCTTCCTGTTATTTCCGCCTTAATCATTTATAAAAACTTTACTGACCATACTTCATTGTTATTTAAGGTTAATAAAACCAATGTTGTAGCTTCGGCGCCAAAGTCTGTTGTTAAAACAAAAACACAAAAAGTTGCACAGCAAAAAATCTTATCCGTTAATGGTTTACATACATTTAATGCCAATACGGTTATGGATATTAAAAAATCTTTTACTGAATATAATTATGATTTAAAGAACAATGTTGTTCCGCGCATTCAACCAAATCATATGCCAAAAGATTTAAACACCATTACGGATGTTAAATATAAAAAAGAAATGTTTATTAAGTTAATGTTGCCAATGGCAATTGATATAAATAACAACATTATTTCAAAACAAAAAATGTTAAGTGAAATTGAAGGGAACTTTAATGATAATGAAAATCTTAACGCAAAGGACCTTAAAAACCTTAGGTATTTGGGTGTTAAGTTTGGCGTAAAAATTAAAACTAAAGATATTGGTGGGACTATTAAAAAATTAAAAATTAAAGTACAACCAATTCCAGTTTCCCTTATCCTTGCCCAAGCAATTGTGGAAAGTGGTTGGGGCACATCAAGGTTTGCTATTTTGGGTAATGCATTATTCGGGCAATGGACATACAATTCAAAAAGCGATTTAATTCCAATTAACCGTGATGATGGTAAAACACACAGCATCAAATCATTTACTTCGCCGTATCAATCAATGAAAGCATATACAAGCAATATTAACCGCAACGGTGCTTATAAAAAATTGCGTGCCATTCGTAACAATATAAGTTCAAATAATAACAAAGTTACGGGAACCGCACTTGCCGATGGTTTAATTAATTATTCACAAGAACGCGAAAAATATGTAAAGAAAATTAAAACGATTATCAAATCAAACAACCTTAATAAATACGATACATATACACTTGGTGAATAAAAATGGTTGTTGATAATTTAAACGAAGTCCTTGCCAATATTACCGAACAAAAACGCCGTGCATTAAGGGACGATGAAACGGTTGATTTAATTGCTGTATCAAAAACCTTTGCCATAGATGATATTAAACCAGTACTTGATGCGGGACAGCGTATCTTTGGGGAAAACAAAGTGCAAGAATGCCGTGATAAATGGGCGGAATTAAAATCACAATACGACAATGTGGAATTACACTTAATCGGTGGATTACAATCAAACAAAGTTAAATACTTACCAAATTTAGTTGATGTAATTCAAACAGTTGATAAATTATCATTGGCACAGGAAATAAAAAAACACATTGATAAGAATCAAGGCTGGAACCCGCAAATTTATATCCAAGTAAACACTGGTATGGAAGAACAAAAATCTGGCGTGCTTGAATCAGATGCGAATGAATTAATTTCACAGTGCAAGGAACTGGGTCTTAATGTGGTTGGTTTAATGTGTATCCCGCCATTTGATGAAAACCCATCGGTTCATTTTGCATTACTTCGTAAAATTGCAAACCGCAATAACCTTGCAAAACTTTCAATGGGTATGAGCGGGGATTACGACATCGCCATAGACCTTGGCGCAACGGCAGTGCGTGTTGGTTCAGCCATATTTGGACAAAGATAGATTCCATTTTTAAATAAAAATAAGTTTAATTTAAATTCATAATCATATTAAAATCGTTTTTAAATTTTGAGTATCAAGGTTTTGTGAGCGAATTGATTTTATATCAAAATCATTTTTAAATAAAAATAAGTTTAATTTAAATTCATAATCATATCAAAATCGTTTTTAAATTTTGAGTATCAAGGTTTTGTGAGTGACGCGTACAACCGAAGGTACGCGAGCGAACCAAACCGCAGATAATCAAAAGAATAAAAACGATTTACTCAACTTCTTTGCGGGATTGAAGCGCGATACTTAATGTTCCATCGTCAAGATAATCAAGTTCCCCACCAACTGGCACGCCATTGGCAAGGCGGGTGATTTTAACATCATATTCCCTTAACAGTTCGCTTAGGTAGTGGGAAGTTGATTGCCCTTCTACTGTTAAGTTGGTTGCAAGGATTACTTCCTTTACTTCACCAGATTCAATACGGGAAATTAATGTGTTTATGTTTAATTGTTCTGGGGTAATACCATCAATTGCGGATAATACACCACCAAGTACATGAAATTGTCCTTTAAAATTATCGGTTCTGTTTATTGCCCATAAATCTGACACTTCTTCTACCACACAGATAATTGATTTATCCCTTTTAATATCACTGCACACGCCACAAGGGTTGTTGGTATCAAGGTTGCCACATATTTCACAGTCGCCAATATTTTCGCCCGCTGTTTTAAGGGCGTCAATTAATGGGGGTAATAAAAATTCCCTTTTCTTTAAAATATATAACACTGCCCTTTTTGCCGAACGGGGACCAAAGCCTGGCAAGCGGGATAATATCTTAGTTAAGTTTTCAATATCTTGCATAAGTTGCCTTTAAAATGGTAATAAGCCCGGTGGCAAATCAAGACCACCAGTTGCTTTTTTCATTACTTCGGTTGTTTTTGTATTTGCTTGTGCTCTGGCATCTTTTAATGCAACCAAAATTAAGCTTTCAAGCATTTCTTTGTCTTCCAATGTAACAGGGTCAATTTTAACACTTTCAAATTCACCCTTGCAATTCATAACAACTTCCACCAATGATGATGGGGCAACGCCCGTTACCATTGTTTGGTTTAGTTCGGCTTCTGCCTCTGCCATGTTTTCTTTCATTTGCTTTGCTTGTTGCATTATGCTTCCTAGGTTATTTAACATCATTATCCTCCACCAAATTAATAGTTGTGATTTTCGCCGTTGGGAAAACTTTTTTAACTTCTTTTACCAGATGTGTGTCTTCTGCCCTTGCTTCAACTTCTTGTTGTTCGGCTTGTTCAACTTCGCGTAAAGTTTTGCCGCCTTGTTCTTCGCTAAATTCAATTTTTAAATTATCGCCAAAGTTATCATTAATTAAATTATAAATTGATGCTTTGTCATCACGCCCAAGGTTAGCTTGCATTACACACACGCCACTTTCAAATGATACAGGGCGGGCTTCATTCTTTAACTTAACACCAATAACTGGTCTTGATTTGCGAATAAATTCAATTACCTGTTCAAAAGTTTTTGGTAATTGATAATCTTCTGCCTTTGGTGTTTCAAGATTGAAATCAGACTTTGGAATATCATTAACTGGTTCAGGTTGCACGCTTGGCTGTGGTGTTTCATTTGCCTGTGCCACTGGTGTTTGTTCCACTGGTTCTTGTGGTGTTTCGTCTTGTTTTTGGGTTTGGTTGTTAGCCCCGCTACTTTGTTCAAGTGCGGGTTCATCGGAATTAATCAGCTTTTTTACAATTTCACTTGGCGTTGGTAATTCCGCCGCGTACATCAACCGTATAGCAATCATTTCAAGTGCCATTAATTGATTTTCAGATTGTGCCATTTCACCCAAGCCCTTGTTTAAAATTTGCCAAGTGCTAGTGATAACAGGTAATGATAATTTTGCTGAAAGTTCCGCCCCCGCATTGCGATCAATTTCAGGCATTGCTGAATCTTCAAGCAGGCTAGGGTTAATTTTAAATTTACTTAACGACCAACAAATATCAAGTAATTCTTGTAATACAATAATTGGTTGTGCACCAATATCGTATAAGTTATTGATTGATTGCAATGCGTCTTTGCTTTCGCCCGCAAGTAATAGTTTTAATAAATCATAAATGGCTTTTCTGTCCGCCAGTCCCAACATTGAATTAACAAGATCAGTTGTGATTTTGTTATCTTTGCTAAGGGCTAGGGCTTGATCAAGAATTGACAAACCATCACGCACTGAACCATCCGCCAAACGGGCAATTGTTTGAATTGCTTCTTCGTCAGCATCAAAACCTTCCGCCTTTGTAATATTAGAATAATGTGTATAAAGTTCGCCCACACTTACACGGCGAAGATCAAAGCGTTGACACCTTGAAAGAATGGTAATCGGAACTTTACCAATTTCCGTTGTGGCAAAAATAAATTTCACATGTGCAGGTGGTTCTTCCAATGTTTTTAACAAACCGTTAAAAGCATTTTTTGAAAGCATATGCACTTCATCAAGAATATAGATTTTATAACGACCCATTGTTGGTGTGTATTGTGTTGATTCAATTATTTCACGAATATCATCAATACCTGTATTTGATGCCGCATCCATTTCAACCACATCAATGTGGCGACCTTCGGTAATGTCTTCACAATTTTTACAAGCCCCACACGGTTTAACAGGCGGGTTGCCATTTTCATCTGTATTTGAACAATTTAAAGCCTTGGCAACAATACGCGCAGTTGTTGTTTTACCAACCCCACGAACCCCCGTAAGCATAAATGCTTGGGCAATACGACCAACCTGTAAGGCGTTTGATAATGTACGAACAAGAACATCTTGTCCGATTAAGGTATCAAAGTCATTTGGGCGGTATTTACGGGCAAGCACACGATAGTTTTTATCGTCTGAATTTTCCGTTGCTGTTGTATTTATATTTTCCTGTTCAAGCATAGGAACAATATAACACCAATGACCATTGCGGTCAAAGTGTTTTCATACAAAATATTAATAAAATGTGAAATTGGAAGTGGAAGTACAAATGACCCAAACAAAAAAACTCACTGTGGCTGCTTTCTTTCGAATCTGACCAGTTCAACAAGAAGTCTGCCCACTTGCACTTCCGTTGCTATTTATCTTATAAATTAGGGAATTTAGCAAGTATTTTTTTATTAACTTGCTTTTTCGCTTTCTTCTGCTTCTTCAACTGGTTGTTCTTCAACAGTTTCTTCAGCAACTTCTTCTGTTTCTTCAGCCTCAACCACTTCAAGTTTTGCGTCTTCTGACTTAGAAGATTCTTCCTTAACAGGTGCTGGGTTTTCAATACGATAATCAATAATCATACGAAGATAGTGTTCCGAATATTGCAATAATTCTTCTGCCTTAACACGGTCGCCTGATGCACGGGCTTCGCGTGCTGCGGCTGTGTATTTATCCGCAATCTGTTGTGCATTACCGCGAACTTTACCAATTGGTCCGTTTGAATCAAATTGCGTTCTTAATGGGTTGTAATTTCTGTTTTTATTATTGTTGCGATTACTATTTTTATTATAGTGTTTTTTTCTATTGTTTCTCATACTTTAAATGCTATTAAATATTGTTAAAATAAAAACTAAAGGTGTTTCTTACGAACACTAAAATTGCCATAAATTTTGCTTGGCAATAAATATATTTAAGCGTGTTATAATAGTATTCACACAATAATGCAAGTACTTTTTTGAAAATTATTTTTGATACAAATGAATACGGACAATATTTGATAAATCTTTTTTATATTTCAACATCTTATAGCCGTTATTTTCAAATATTTCTTTTACATCATCACTTTGATTATAGCCAAATTCAACCGCAAAAATTGAATCATTATCCATAAATTCTTTTAAATTCACGACAAGCACCCTGTATGATTCCAATCCGTCCGCATAATCGGTTAAGGCAATCATTGGGTCGTGGTTTTTAACTTCCGTTTGCAAGGTGTCAATTTCAGCTTGTGGAATGTATGGGGGATTGGAAACAATAATATCAAATTTTTCAGCTTTGATATTTTCAAACCAATCACTTTGTATAAATTCACACCTGTCAAAAACACCGTTTTTATCAGCGTTGTGTTTGGCAATTTCAAGTGCTTTGCCCGATACATCAACACCAACCCCAGTTGCATTTTTGTATTCACTTAACAGGCTTATTAATAAACAACCAGAACCAGTACCAATATCCAATATCTTATATGATTTGTCTTTGTCTGTTTTTTCATCAAGCACGGATTCAATAATCGTTTCACTGTCTGGGCGTGGGCTAAGCACATCTGCTGTCACCTTAAACATTCCATTCCAGAAACCCTTTTCACCAATAATCACATCAACAGGAATATTATTTTTACGCATTTCCACCAATTCATTAAATTTATTTAATTCATCATTTGAAATTTCCATATCCATTTGTAATGGCAGTTGTGAATATTCAATGCCTTTGACAAAACACATTAAGTATTTTGCATCAACTGTATCAATATTGCTGTTTTTAATTGCGGAATTTATATTTGTCATTTGTATCTTTAAATAATTTATTATTTGTTATATAGTATATTGCATAATTAATATTTAAACAACAAGGCTTATAAAAATGGAATATTTACAATCTTTACAAGAATACCTGCACATTGATTATTTAGACGACACGGTAAGTGTTATTTTCATTTTGGTAATTTCATTATTATCACGCCCTATTATATCAAAGATATTTCTTGGCTGGATAAGAAAGCTTGTTGAAAAAAGTAAAAACAAAGTTGACGACCACATTTTAAATGTAATGGAAACACCAATAAGATTTATCTCTATTGTGGTTGCCCTTTATTTAATCGCGGAAATTTATGTGCCTGCATTACAAGGGGTATTTATCCGTACATTAATTGCCTTTGTAATTTTTTGGTTGTTATACAATGCAACTGTTCCATTACAAGACATAATTGAACACAAAGAAAAGAATACAAAAAAATCATTAATTAATTGGGCTTTAAAAATTGTTCGTGTAATGATTATCTTTACTGGTGCTTCGGCTATTCTTGAAATTTGGGGGATTAATGTTGGTGCTATCTTAGCCGGTCTTGGTATACTTGGTGCGGCGGTTGCCCTTGGCACACAAGATTTATTTAAAAACTTAATCGCAGGTTTCCTTATTTTATCAGAACGCCGTTTTAATGAAGGCGAATGGATAAGGGTTGGCGATGTTGCCGAAGGTACGGTGGAAAAAATTGGTCTGCGTTCAACATTACTTCGTAGATTTGACCAAGCCCCAATGTATGTCCCAAATTCACAGCTTGCCGATGCCCCATTAATTAACTTTACCCGTATGAAGCATCGCCGTATTCATTGGTCAATTGGTCTTGAATACAAAACAACAAAAGCACAATTACAAAAAGTAGTTGAAGGTATTGAAAAATTAATTTCAAGCAAAGACTTTGTCCCTGCTAATAAAATATCAACATTTGTTGCTGTGGATAAATTTAATGACAGTTCAATTGATATACTTGTTTATGCGTTTACAAATACAAACGATTGGGGTCAATGGCTTAAAATTAAAGAAAAGCTAGCCCTTGATGTTAAGAAACTTGTGGAAGATACAGGTACTGGTTTTGCATTCCCAAGTCAATCTATATATATTGAAAAATCTGGCGACGTCTTTAAAAAATAATTATTTTAATTGAATATTATCTACGTTAAGTCTTGCTCATTTACTAATTCATAAACTTCGCAATACTTAACTTGATACTATTCTAATTAAAATAATTATTTAGTTTTTGTATATTGTCTGCGTTAAGTCTTGCTTATTTCCAAGAATCTTTTTTATCTAAGTCTTCTTGCTTTTGGTCAACCCATTTTGTTGAACCATCTTTAAATGTTTCCATTTTCCAAAATGGGGCATCCGTCTTTAAATAATCCATTACAAATGATACTGCCGATTGACAATCTTGTCTATGCGGTGATGTGGCACCAACAAATACAATGTCTTCGCCCACAAGCATTTCACCGTATCTGTGATAAATTGTTATATTCATCAAATTAAATTTTTCCATTGCTGTTTCTGCAATGGCGGTTAATTTACCTTCGGTCATATTTGGGTAATGTTCCAATGTAAGGCTGTGTAAGTCGCCCGTTTTATCACGCACCGTACCAATAAAGGTTGCAATCGCACCAACACCATCAGCATTTTGTTTAAGCGTATTAATTTCCGCCCCAATATCAATTTTATTATCAGAAACAATTATTCGCATATTACCCCCCCGTTATCGGTGGGAAAAACGCAACTTCATCGCCTGACTTAACAGGGTCAGTTAACTTTGCAAATTCACAATTAATTGAAACCTTAATCACGTTTATATCATTAAATGCATCTTTGTAATTATCACCAGTTGATTTTAAATGATTAACCAAATCATTAACTGAATCAAAATCCATATTTAATTCATCACTGTTTTTACCAATCTTATTTTTAAGCCAAGCAAAGTATAATATTTTCATTATGAATATAACCCCGTAAATGGAATGTAATTTACAACATCACCTGTTTTAACCGCTTCTGCTTCTTCAAAGATTTCAATTAAACCATTTGCATTAACAACCGAAGACAACACACCCGAACCTTGTGCCCCAGCTTTCATTGCAACCAATTCACCATCTACATTTTCCAAATTAACACGGAAGAATTCACGACGACCAAGTTTTGCTTTCACATCAAAACCAATCTTAACTGGAAGCCTTGGTAATTCAAAGTTTTCTTCCCCGCTTAATATTTTTAAAACAAGTAAGCCAATTAAACCATAAGTCACAAATACGGATACAGGATTTCCCGGGAAACCAACAAAAGGCGTGCCATCAACCATACCAAAGCCAACAGGGCGACCCGGTTTAATTGCCACCTTCCAAAAGTCCATATTATGGGTGCTAAGCACAGCTTGAATATGGTCTTCTTCGCCCACACTCATACCACCAGCCGACATTACCACATCACAGGTCTTGCAACCTTTTTCAAGTATGGCGGTTGTTGATTGTACGCTGTCTTCTGCCCTGCCTAAGTCAATTGCATCAAAACCCGATTGTTTAATAAGACTTAATCCCATTGGGCGGTTTGAATCAAATAATAATCCGCTGTGGATTTCATCAATATTCGTGCCGACTTCTAATAATTCATCACCACTTGAAAAGAAACCAACTTTTAACTTTTCATAAACTGTTAATGTTTTGATACCTTGCCCTGCAATAAGCCCAATGTGTGAAGCGGTTAATTTTGTTCCTTTGGCAATAATCGTATCGCCAACTTTTATATCTTCGCCTTTGTGTCTTACATTGGCACCCTGTTTTTGTCCATCGGGTAATGTAATGTTATCATCATTGATTGACACATCTTCTTGCATATAAACCGTATCAAAATTATTTGGAATTGGTGCACCTGTAAAGATACGTACAACCCCGCTTGTATCAAAGTCCATTTCCGTTGAACCTGCAGGCACACGACCGATAATTTTATGGTCAAAACCCGACTTTAAAATGTTGTAATTAATTGCGTATCCATCAACGGCTGAATTATCGCTTGATGGAACATTTACCACAGCCATTATGTCCGTTGCGATTACAAATCCGATTGCATCGTATATATCAATATCCGTTGTTTTAACCACAGGGGATAATTTTTTACGAAGTAATGAATGGGCTTCTTCCAATGAAATCATATCCCCACCGAAAGCGAAGCAATCATTAGATAATTGAACCATTATTCTTTCCTGTCGTCTTCTAGCATATGGTGAACACCACTGCGTAAATAATCATGTGCGGTAATAATTGTAAGGATTGCCGACACCCATAATAATAACACCCCAATATCACCCGATGGTATTAATTTTGGTGATGCTTTTTCCCCAACAATTAAAAATCCAAGTGAAAACATTTGAAATGCTGTTTTCCATTTTGCAAGCCCAGATACAGGTACAGAAATTTTAATTTCCGCCAAGTATTCACGCAAGCCCGATACGGTAATTTCCCTTAATACAATAATGATACCCGCAATCGCATTAATTGCCGATAACCCGTCTTTTTCCGCCCCCAATGCAACCAATGTAATGATAATTGTTGCAACCAATAATTTATCTGCCACTGGGTCAAGGAAACGCCCCAATGCAGAAGTTTGCCCCGTTGTTCGGGCAATGTAACCATCAAAGAAATCAGTCACACAAGCAACAAAATACAAACCAAGTGCAATCCATCTGCTTAGTTCAGTGTTAATAAACAAAAGCACCACAACCATTGGAATAATTGCGATACGAATAACTGTTAAAATATTTGGTGATATATCTTTTAATTTAATCATTATTGTTTCCTTATAATCATAATATAATATATTTTTTTATATTTTATAAGTACTTATTTGTGAAAATGATTAAAAATTGTTTCTGCGGTCTTTTTGCTGATACCTTCAACTTGCATTAAGTCATCAATACTTAAACCACTTATTGAATTTGATGAACCAAAATGGCGAAGCAATGCATTTCGTTTTGTCTTGCCAATACCCGCAATTTCATCAAGTGGTGATTTGGCAATTTGTTTTGACCTTTTCTTACGGTGCAGGGTAATTACGAACCTGTGGGCTTCGTCCCTTATTCTTTCCATAAAGTAATGAAGAAGGCTGGATATTGGAATATCAGCAGTACCATTTTTTGTATAAAAAACTTCACTGCCATCGTTGCGTTTTTCACCCTTGGCAATTGATACCACATTAACATTAAGTTTTAATTCATCTAAGACTTCGTTTGCGATTTTTAATTGCCCTTTGCCCCCATCAACGACCACCAAGTCGGGCAATACAGATTTTTCTTTAATGGCACGACTAAACCGACGGGTAAAGACTTCACGCATCATTGCATAATCGTCGCCCGCTTTGCCCCGATTATCCCGTCTTGTCATATCCGTTTTAATATTCCAATGGCGATAAGATTTTTTATCAAAACCCATTTCATTAACCACAATCATTGCACCAACGGGGTTTGTACCTTGCAAGTGGCTGTTATCATAAACTTCAATACGACTTAATAATTCATCAAAGCCCAATGCATTTGCCAATTCTTCCATACCTTGTGTATGGTTTAAGATTGACGACTTATGGCGACTAAGTGCGGAAACCGCATTGTCATAAGCGGTTGTTATAATTGTTTTACCCATACCCATTTTTGGTATATTTATTTTAATATCAAATGTGGTGTTAAGTAATTCTTTGTCTGTAATATCAGTTGAAATATAAACTTTTTTAACTGGTTTATTATCCGCATAAAATTGTGGGATAAATTCCCCCAATACTTCCGCTTCATTTTCACATTCCGTCTTTGGGAAAAACAGTGCAGAACCACTTGCTTTACTGTCGCGGTAAAACATTACTTGGATACAAAAGATATTACCACTTTTGGCAATGGCAAATACATCCGCATTACCAATACCGCCCATATTTGCACCTTGTGATATTTTTAAATTATTTAATGAATTAATACGATCTTTATAAACTTTGGCAAGTTCATAATTTTCATTATCACTTGCTTGCATCATCTTTTTATTTAAACGGTTTAACAGGTCATTATCCTTGCCCGATAAAAATTTTACAACTTCTGTAATATACATATCTAAATCATCGGTTAAATTACCGCCATCTGGTGCAAAAGACCTTAAAAACTGGTGCTGTAAAACGGGTAGATACCTTTGTTTATAGCTAGATTTATTAGTATCTGTGTCTGTTGATTTATCATTTAATTTAAATAAATTATCAAGCACACCAATCGTTTCATTTACCGACTTTGCCGATGTAAAAGGTCCAAAATACCTGTTGCCCTTTTTATGTACCCCGCGGTGTTTTTTAATTGATGTATTGCCATCGTCATCAACGGATAATTCAATTTCTGGATAAGACTTATCATCCCTTAACAATACATTGTAATATGGCTTTAATGATTTGATTAAGTCCGATTCCAACAGTAATGCTTCTGATTCAGAATTAGTTTCCACAATTTCCATTCTATGGGTGCGGGAAATCATTCGTTGGATACGAATTGGTTGTTTATCAAACTGTGTGTAATTAGTAATACGGTTTTTAAGGTTCTTTGCCTTACCAACATAAAGAAGCTTGTCATTTTTATCAAGCATACGGTAAACCCCCGGTTTTTTTGAAACCGATTTTACCACATCTTTAATTACATCAATTGCTGTCTTTATATTATTCATAAACAGACTATACCATATTTATATGGAATATTCTTGTTCTATTAATTCAGCTATATCGTCAATGGTATCAACAATACAGTTTGCATCAACCAAATCATCTGTATTGCCATTGCCCGACAATACACCAACACACGCCCCTGCGTCCGCATTAAGTGCCATTGCCATATCTGATAAGTTATCGCCCACAACCATTACTTGGTCGTTATCAATATGGTTAAAATCCGCAAAACCATCAACCATACCGCGTTCTGGTTTTTGTCCATAACCGCTATCATACGCACATTTGAATATTTCGTTGTCATCACCCAGTTCCATTGTATCAAGTGATGCGTCCAATACGGCGGTACTGCTACAAGTGGCAATGCCAACGGCAATATCCATATCTTTTAATTGTTCAAATACATTTCTTGTATTTGTTATTTCAACCAATGTTTCTGGTAATAACTGACTGGCACGACTGTTAAAGTATTGTTCCATTTCATAATGGTTGTTATCCCCCAATATATCGCCCCAAACTTGCATAATCATAAATGCATCACCAATGGTGCTTAATGACCCTGCGGTGCAGATTTCGTCATCATAATCAATGCCGATTGCTGATAACATAGGGATAACTTTTTCCATATCACCCTTTGCCATTTCAGAAGCAACGGTGTTGTAAATTGGAAACCAAGTCTTGTCAAAATTAATAAGGGTGCCGTTCTTATCAAACAACACCCCTTTTATTTCATATTCGCTCATAGCTATTAAAAGTCTTCTTCCGAATTATTGAATGCTAACCATTTTTCAAGGTCAGTATAGCCACCAATGTGGCTGCCATCAATTTCAATTTGCGGAACAGTTTTAACACCTGGGAATTTTTCAAAGAAAGCATCACGGCTGATGTCTTCGCCTAATTTTAAAACTTCTGGGTTATGTTGTTCTAATAATGCCTTTGCTTTTACACAGTTTGGGCAGTTGTCTTTTGAATAAATTACTACTTTCATAATTTTCCTCTTTAAAATTCTTCGTCAAATGATAACGTGCGTTCAGTTGGACGTTGGTATTCAGTAACCCTTTTTTCAAAGAAGTTTGTAACACCCTGTACATCAAGTGCACGCATAAAATCAAATGGGTTTTCAGTGTTAAACACACGGGCAAAACCGAATAAGTCCGCAATACGATCGGCAACCGCTTCAATGTATTGACACATTAAATCAGAATTCATACCAATTAAATCAACTGGTAAAGCGTCAAGCACGAATTCTTTTTCAAATTCAACTGCTTCTTTTACGATTACTTCAAATTCTTCTTGGCTTACATCACCTGTGATTAACGCAGGGTCAATTAATACAGTATCGTCAAGTGTGCCGTTTAAATGCTTTTCGCGTAATGTTTTAAACATAAGTGCAGAGAACGAGAAGTGCATACCTTCATCGCGGGCAATCCAGTCATTTGATAACGATAAGCCCGGTAATAAACCACGCTTACGGAAATAATAAATGGCACAGAATGAACCCGCAAAGAATAACCCCTCAACTAAACCAAAACCAATTAATCTTGTTAATAGGTTTTGTTCACCGCTAAGCCATTTACTTACCCATTCCGCTTTTTTGTTAATACAAGGAATGTTTTCAACAGCTTTGAATAACTTATCTTTTTCGTCTTGGTCGTCAACATAAGTTTCAATTTGTAATGCATAAGTTTCGGCGTGAATTGTTTCATTTAACATTTGCATTGAAATAAATGCACGCGCTTCTGGAATAAGAATTTCTTTATAAAATCTTGATGCAAGGTTTTCGTTAATCATTGCTTCGCTGTTGGCAAAGAATGCAAGAACGTGTTGGATAAAGTGTTTTTCACCTGCTGATAATTTTTCTAAATCACGCAAGTCATCTTGGAATGATACTTCCTCTGGTGTCCAGAACGATTGAACGTGTGTTTTATACCTGTCCCAAATTTCTTCGTATTGAATTGGGAAGATGGAAGTACAGCCCTTAGAAATCATTTTTTATCCTACTTTCAAAATTATTTAATTATTATTTATGCACTACAAGTTAAGCAATCTTCTGGTTCATTGCTACTTACCGCAGTTGTGTTTTCTTGTTTATCACCAGATACAGTCATTTGAACCGCATTTACCGCTGAACGTGAACGCAGGTAATACATACCAGTCTTAAGACCGCGTTTCCAAGCATACATATGCATTGAATTCACTTTACCGAATGTCGGCGTTGCAAGCCACAGGTTCATTGATTGTGTTTGGTCAATGTATGGTGCGCGTTCTGCAGCCATATCAATAACTGTTTTTTGTGAAGTTTCCCAAACAGTTCTGTAAACCGCTTTTACATCATCTGGAAGATCGGCAATCTCTTGGATTGAACCATCATGCAAGATAATGTTATCACGCATTTCTTTGTTCCATAATTGACGTTCTGATAATTCTTGTACTAAGTATTTATTCACTAGTAAGAATTCACCTGATAATGTTTGACGCTTATAGATATTAGATGTTTGAACTTGGAATGTTTCCGTGTTGCCAAGAATAATACCCGTTGATGCAGTCGGCATACAAGCAGTCGTTAATGAATTACGAACACCATGTTGTTTGATTTTTGCACGAAGACCGTCCCAATCCCACATACCAGATGGTGTCACACCCCAAAGGTCAAATTGGAATTTACCTTCTGAGATTGGTGAACCTTCATAAGTTGAATATGGTTCGTTTGCTTGTGCCATTTCCATTGATGCTTCCGTTGCACCAAAGTAAACAGTTTCAAAAATCTTTTTGTTAATTTCGCGGGCTTCGTCGCTGTCATACGGAAGTTTCATTTTAAAGAATACATCCGCTAGCCCTTGGATACCAAGACCGATTGGACGGTGACGCATGTTTGAGCGTTCTGTCTTATCAGTTGGGTAATAGTTAATATCAATTACACGATCAAGGTTAACTGTTGCAATTTTTGCCACTTCGTAAAGTTTTTCGTAATCATAAGATTTACCATCTTCGCTTACAAATCTTGGAAGTGCAATTGATGCTAAGTTACAAACCGCAGTTTCATTTTCATCAGAATATTCAACGATTTCCGCACATAAGTTAGATGACTTAATAACACCAACATTTTTCTGATTAGATTTTTCGTTAATTGCATCTTTGTAAAGCATATATGGCTGACCTGTTTCAATTTGCGCTTCAATGATTTTAGACATCAACGCACGCGCCTTCATTGTTTTGTAGCCTTTGCCAGCTTTTTCATATTCTTCATATTTCTTGTTGAATTCTTCACCGTAAACTTCACTTAAGCCAGGGCAATCGTTTTCAGACATAAGTGTCCAATCCGCATCTTGTTCCACGCGTTCCATAAATAAATCTGGAATCCATAACGCATAGAATAAGTCCCTTGCACGGAATTCTTCCGCACCAGTGTTTTTACGAAGTTCAAGGAATGCATCAATATCAGCGTGCCATGGTTCAAGGTAAACCGCAAATGAACCTTTACGCTTGCCACCACCTTGGTCAACCGAACGAGCTGTTTCGTTAAAGATTTTTAAGAAAGGAATTAAACCGTTTGATTTACCGTTTGTTGATTTAATAACCGAACCGCTTGAACGAATGTTGTGTGCGTGTAAACCAATACCGCCAGCTGTTTTTGAAATTAACGCACAATCTTTTAATGTGTTAAAGATACCGTCAATTGAATCGTCTTCCATTGACACAAGGAAACAAGACGATAGCTGTTGCATTTTTAAGCCAGAGTTAAATAAAGTTGGCGTTGCGTGCGTGTAATAACCATTTGATAACATATCATAAGTTGTCTTAACTTTTTCCGCATCAAATTCATCACAACCACAAGTAAGCGCAACACGCATCCACACATCTTGTGGGCGTTCAACTGGCTTACCGTCAACTTTAAGAAGGTATGCTTTCATTAAAGTAGTTAATGCAAAGTAATCAAATCTGTAATCGCGATCGTAATCAATTATTGCTTCAATTTCTTTGGCATTTTCTTCAACTTTTTTAACATATTCTGGTCTTAATAAACCGTCTTCATCAAGTGTGCGTGTCGCCACAACGAAACCTGGTGTTTCTTTGTGTAAGGCATTTGCCTTAATGCGCGCTGCCACTAGTGAATAATCTGGGTGTTCAACCGTTAATGCGGCTGCGGTTTCAGCTAGATAATTATCAATTTCTTCCGTTGTGATACCATCGTATAAACCAGCAACGGCTTTTTGTGCGATAATCATTGGATTAATTTCAAGTCCCTTAGATAAAACGCTAACACGGTTTGCAATTTTATCAAGCGATACTGATTGGCGTGTGCCATCGCGTTTGATAACGCCCATTGAACCAAGCTTGCCACCCATTTCTTCTTTAAGTGCATCCGCTTGTTCACGAGATTTTTCCCTTTGGTCACGATATAATACATATGCACGGGCAACTTTGTGTTCTTCCGCACGCATAAGGGCAAGTTCAACTTGGTCTTGGATATCTTCAATTAAAATAGAAGAGCCTTTTTCAACTCTTTTTGCAAGGGCTTGTTCAACTGACGATGTGATTTCCATAACTTTATCGTCAATTTTAATTTCTTCGTCTTTATCAAGGTCTTTTGAAACACCTTCTTGTGCTAAAAAGGCTTTCTTAATTGCTTCGTAAATTTTTTCTTTGTTAAATGTTACCTCATCGCCATCGCGTTTTTTTACTTTTATATCTTTAAATTCCGTATTTTTTTCGTCTACATTCAACATTTTGCCCACCTAATTAAAAAATTTGCCCTTTATATTTTTTACAATTTTCTTGCGTCACAGGTACTAAAAACCACCTATTCCATAAGAATAAAAAGTTAACTTATCCAAAAACCTAAAAACTTGGTAAAAACACTATATCTTGTGTTTATTTCGTCAACCTATCAATATATATACCAATATGCTGAATCTAAATCAATAGGATATTTTCACTTTTTTTCACTTTTTTTTGAAAGTTTAAGAAAACCAAGGGCTACAGAATCAAAAAAAAATTCAAGCACCCCTTGCATAAAAAATAGGCAATTTTTTAGGTGTGATTCTGTATCCTATATATAGCCTTGCATTCGACTCTTTTTTGCCTTATTTTTTAAATAAATTGGAATTGAAAAAAATTATGAAAAATAAAAAATCTGAAAAAATTATTATCATCGGTGGTGGTGTTTGTGGTCTTAGTTGTGGATTGGAACTTGCCAAATTGGGATATGATACTGATATATATGAAAAAAATAAAATCGGTACAGGTGCAACAAATAAATCGGGTGGTATGCTTGCCGGCGGAATTGAAAATGAACCAAGTGAACAGAACCTGTGGGAATTAAACGCATACAGCCAATCGCTTTGGACGGATTATAAAAAGTCACTTGAAGCCGATTCAAAAATTGATATTGATTATCAAGACCATGGGACAATGATGGTTGGCACAACAGCCGACGATATGAACCAAATTGAATTCCTGTATAATTACCAACAATCAATCGGTGTTAATACGGAAATGTTATCCGCCCGTGATATTACAAAGATAGAACCGCACCTTAAAACAACGGGCGGTATGATTGTTAAATCTGACCACCAAGTTGACA
Source organism: Alphaproteobacteria bacterium (assembly GCA_049615605.1). Taxonomy (GTDB): domain Bacteria; phylum Pseudomonadota; class Alphaproteobacteria; order JAQWUY01; family JAQWUY01; genus JAQWUY01. Next base: position 25,576 of record JBMZFW010000002.1, read on the forward strand.
GTATTAAATTAACATTCGCCCTTGCAACCGCATTTACAAAATTGGGCGGTAATGTTTTTGAAGGCACGGAAATTAAAAAGATTATTCACGATGGTACAACCGCAACGGGGATTGAACTTAACGATGGCACAATTAAAACCGCTGATAAAATATTAATCGCAAGCGGAATAGACACGCCAGAATTATTAAAGGACATTATTCAAATTCCAATCCGCCCATTAAAGGGGCAGATGTTAAGCCTTAATATGAATACCCGTTTAATTGATAGGGTAATATGGGCACCAAAGACTTATCTTATTCCAAAATCAGATAACACATTGTTAATTGGCGCAACAGTTGAAGAACAGGGTTTAAATAATGACATTACCGCAGGCGGTATATATTCATTGCTTGAATCAGCATGGCGAGTTCTTCCGTCAATAGAAGACTTACCGATAAAAGATATGTGGGTTGGTTTTCGCCCCACCGCCCGTGATGATGCACCGATACTTGGCAAATTACCTGTAAACGGTTTGTATATGGCATCGGGTCATCACCGCAATGGTATCTTGCTTGCCCCTGCCACAGGTAAAATAATGGCACAAGTAATTGATACAGATACAAACCCAGACATTATAAACAATTTCACTATTGATAGATTCAGTAAATAAGTTATAATTAGCAAATGAATTTAATAATCAATGGCGAACAACTTAACAGCACCAAACAAACACTTGCTGATATTTTAATGGAACAAGGAATTTCCATTGACACAAAAGGTGTGGCGGTTGCACTTAATGAACAAGTAATCACAAAGTCAAAATGGAATGAAACAAACCTTAATGATAATGATGTGATTGAAATTGTAAAACCATTTCAAGGCGGTTAAAAAAAATAATGAGTGATATTTTTGAAATAGGCGATTTAAAATTAAACAGTCGTTTACTTGTGGGAACAGCAATGTTTCCAAATCAACAAACGATGGTTGATGCCATACAAGCAAGCGGTTCTGAATTCGTTACCGTATCAATTCGTCGTATATCAATGGAACAATACAACGAAAGCCCAATTGATTTATTAAAGGGTTATAACATTTTACCAAATACCGCAGGGTGCGAAACACCAAAAGATGTAATCTTAACCGCAAACCTTGCAAGGGAAAGTTTAGAAACGAATTGGATTAAGCTGGAATTAATTGCCGATAGGCAAACATTATACCCAGATGTGGAAAACATTGTTGATGTTGCCGAAGAACTTGTAAAAGATGGCTTTAATGTATTACCATATTGCACAGACGACCCAATTATATGTAAAAAGCTTGCCGATGTTGGGTGTAAAGCTGTAATGCCACTTGGCGCACCAATTGGAACGGGCTTGGGCATTTGCAATCCATATAACATTGAACTTATTTGTAAAAATTCATCTGTGCCTGTAATCCTTGATGCGGGAATTGGCACGCCATCTGATGCAACGCGCGCAATGGAACTTGGTTGTTCTGCGGTTCTGTTAAATACAGCCATTTCAAAATCAGAAGACCCAGTCCTTATGGCATCTGCATTCAAAGACGCGGTAAGTGCAGGACGCAAAGGTTATTTATCTGGTCGTATGGCAAAGAAATTCCACGCGGAAGCATCATCCCCACAAATGGGATTGATTGGTGGGTAATTGTGCTTCCTAGTATCTGTGTGTTAAGCGACAGTAAATCTGCCGATAAAAAAATAAATGATATTTTAAAACAATGTATTGATAATGGTGCAAATTGGATTGCCATTCGTGAATACGATTTAGATGAATCTGAATTACAAAACTTATGCGAAGAAATTATTAAGTACGGTGAAAGCACGGGAACATTAATAAGCGTTTGGAACAATTCAAAAATTGCCGAAGATTTACAAATCGGTCTGCACCAATCCATTGATAACCTAGATACCAGTATTAAAAATAACTTGGGTTATGACAGCCCGCTTGGTGTATCAACCCACAATGAAACAGAAATGACACAAGCCCGCGGGTCTGATTACATTACATTAAGTCCAGTTTTTGACAGCATATCAAAAAATGGCTACACAGGGTTTGGTCTTGATAAATTATCAAGCCTTGCAATGTATTCAAACACCCCTGTCTTTGCAATGGGCGGCATTGATGAAAGCAATATTGACAGCGTATTTGAAGCGGGTGTTTATGGGGCTTTCTTATGTGGTAGTGTAATGAAAAACCCAGATATATTAAAGTCCTTAAACGAATATTTATAAAAACCTTTGCAATTATTGTCTTTTTCGCATATATTTACTTCTTGAAAATATATACATTTAAAAGGTGGCAGTTATGAATATTATCAAATCTTTATCTTTAGCATTATTTGCTATTGCAGTTCCAAGTTTCGCATTTGCAAGTACATCGGTGGGTGATTACACAACAACACTTGCAGGTTTAATTGCGGTTGCAACATTTGTTATTGCATATTTACTAGTAATATTTGAAGAACAGCTTCACCTTAAAAAATCAGTCCCTGTAATTACAGCGGCGGGTGTGATTTGGTTTATCGTTGCCGCTGTATTATCAAAAACGGGTGATATGCACACAGCAAACGAAGCATTCAAACACGCCATTATTGAATTTGCCGAATTATTCTTATTCTTGCTAGCGGCGATGACATTTATTAATTCAATGCAGGTATTTGATGTATTTGAAGCAATCCGTGCAAAAATTATTCGTATGGGGTTATCATTAAAAGCTATCTTTTGGGTAACTGGTTTAATCGCATTCTTCTTATCACCAGTTGTAGATAACTTAACAACGGCACTTGTTATGGGTACAATTGTACTAGCTGTTGCACAAAATAATTCAAAATTTATTGCCCTTGCGTGTTTAAACATTGTTGTTGCGGCAAACGCAGGCGGTGCATTTTCACCATTTGGTGATATTACAACATTAATGGTATGGCAATCAGGTAAAGTACAATTTGTTGAATTCCTTGCCCTATTTGTTCCAAGTGTTGTTAACTGGATTGTTCCAGCGGTTATAATGAGCTTTACAATTGAAAACAAACAACCAAAAGGTTTCGTTGGTGATGCCAAAGTTGCCGATGGTGGTTATATGGTTGTTGCCTTGTTTATTCTTTCAATCGTAATGGCTGTATCGGCACACAATATGTTCCACATGCCACCAGTTCTTGGTATGATGACTGGTCTTGGTTTATTAAAGTTTTATGCGTGGATTTACGATCACAATATTTCAATCCACCAATTAACATCTGATACAAAAGGTTTAGAAAAACGCCTGCAAGAACGCGCAAAAAGAAAGTTTGATATTTTCAAAGAAGTTGAACGCGCGGAATGGGATACACTATTATTCTTCTATGGGGTTGTTGTATGTGTTGGCGGTTTAGGTACGCTTGGTTATATGGCATTGTTATCTGATATTATGTACAACCAAATTGGTGTGTTACCTGCAAACATTCTTGTTGGTGTATTATCGGCAATCGTTGATAACATTCCTGTAATGTTTGCCGTATTAACAATGGATCCACAAATGGCACTTAACGATTGGTTGCTTGTAACATTAACTGCTGGTGTTGGTGGTTCAATGTTATCAATTGGTTCAGCCGCAGGTGTTGCAATGATGGGTCAAGCCCGTGGTTATTACACATTCTTTAGCCACCTTAAATGGACTTGGGCAATTGCACTGGGTTATGGTGCGTCTATTTGGGTGCATATCTTAATCAACGGTTAATTAATTATTTTAATTGATAATTATCTGCAAAAGGGAACGCTTAATTACTTATCGTAGTCTTCGCGTTCCCTTTATTTATTTAGGGGCTGTGCCCCGCTCATTCCATTCGCTCCCCCACGCTTCGCTTTCGCTACGCGACTTCGCCTTGCTCGTTTGTCAAAACAACATATGTTGTTTTGCGGGTTTGTTTTAAAATAGTATTGGATTTATTTTACAGATTATAAAGTCTGGGTTGGCTTTATTTATTTAGGGGCTGTGCCCCGCTCATTCCATTCGCTCCCCCACGCTTCGCTTTCGCTACGCGACTTCGCCTTGCTCGTTTGTCAAAACAACATATGTTGTTTTGCGGGTTTATTTTAAAATAGTATTAGATTTATTTTACAGATTCAACAACTGCCACAATGTCATTTACACATTGTTCAACCAGTTCCAAGTTTTGACCTTCTGCCATTACACGGATAATTGGTTCTGTTCCGCTTTTACGGATTAATGTTCTTCCCGTGCCTGACAATTTATCGTCCGCATCTTTAATGGCTTTTACAACCGCATCATTATCAAGGACTGAAAAATCATTCACACGCACATTTTTTAATATTTGTGGATATGGTTCAAAAGCATTACAAAGTGTTGATGCCTTTACATTGTTTTCAAGCAATGCAGACAATACATAAATCCCCGCAACGACACCATCGCCCGTTGTGGCAAAATCACTTGTGATAATATGCCCCGATTGTTCCCCGCCAAAGTTTGCACCACTGCGACGCATTTCTTCGCCAACATATCGGTCGCCAACGGCGGTTCTTGTTAAACCAATACCTTTGTTTTTAAGATATTCTTCCAATCCCATATTTGACATAACCGTTGCAACAACATTGCCCTTTAATGAACCTTGTGTATTTAGGTAATCGGCAACGATTGCAATAATCTGATCGCCGTCAATAATATTGCCCAGTTCATCAACAACAATTAATCTGTCCGCATCACCATCAAGGGCAAGACCAATGTCCGCCTTTTCAGCAACAACCAATTCGGCTAAGCTTTGCGGGGCGGTTGCACCCACACCTTCGTTAATGTTTTTACCATTTGGTTTGTCACCAATTTGGATAACCTTTGCACCCAATTCTTCAAACACTTTCGGTGCGATTTTATAGCTAGCCCCGTTTGCCGTATCAAGGGCAATTTTTAAACCGCTTAAATCTTTACCAATTGGCAATGCTGTTTTTACATATTCGGTGTATCTGCCTGCCACATCTTCCAATCGCATTGCACGACCAACTTTTTCCGCAGGGGCGTAAAGTTCATTAATATCCCCATCCATAAGGCGTTCAATTTCAATTTCCACATTGTCCGATAATTTATAACCATCTGGTGCAAATATTTTAATACCATTATCGTAATATGGATTATGGCTTGCAGAAATCATTATCCCCGCATCAGCCCTTAACGATTTTGTAAGAATTGGAATGGCAGGTGTTGGTACTGGCCCAACCAGAACAACATCCATACCCGCACTGGTTAATCCCGCAACAAGCGAAGTTTCAACCATATAACCAGATAACCTTGTGTCTTTGCCAATGATAACCAATTGACGCCCCACAAGGCTTTTGAAATAATGCCCCGCAGCGATACCAAGACGCAATGATAATTCAGGTGTCATATTACCCGAATTAACCAAACCACGAATGCCATCAGTTCCAAAATATTTTTTCATAAATATATAATAGCAAAAAACCACGGGGCTTTACAGCCCCTGCATATAACTTTTTATGACAGATTATTACATTTATATTTAAGGGGATTAGCCTTGCTCGTTTATAAATAAAACAAAATCAAAATAGATTTTAGTTAGTGCAAAAAACAATTCCTAAATGAGTTTTATGCGTCTAAATAAAACAATATCAAAATAGATTTTAAAAACAATGTTGAAATAGATTTTAGTTAGTGCAGAATCAAACAAGCCCGACACGATGTTTAGGTTTAACTAAATGAGTGTCGGGATTGGTTAGATAATGTGCAACTAAAATCTATTTCTTTTTAGTAGAAGGAACTGACTTTGTAGCTTTTTTAGCAGTCTTCTCTTCATACTTTTCCGCTGTTTCGCGTTTAAGTTTTTTGCCTTTGATTACCGTATTGATTTCATCACCGCTTAGTGTTTCATATTCAATCAATGCTTTGGCAAGTAAGTGTAATTGTTTAATGTTCTTCTTTAAAATTGCACGGCAAGTTTTTGTTGCTTCGTCAACGATTGCTTTGATTTCCGCATCAATTAATTTTGAAGTTTCTTCACTTACATTGGCACGACCCGTTTGGTTTGAACCGCGTAGGAATGATTGTTCTTCGCTTTCAACCAAGCGTAATGTACCAACCTTGCTTGAATAACCCCATTCAAGAACCATCTTTGATGCCATATCTGTTATCATTTGGATATCGCTTGATGCACCAGTTGTAATTTTTTCTTTACCGTAAATCATTTCTTCGGCAATACGACCAGCAATACCAACAACAAGGTTTGCTTTTAATTTTTCATAAGAAATTGAAACGCTGTCCCTTTCAGGCAGACGCATTACCATACCCAACGCACGACCGCGTGGGATAATTGTTGCTTTGTGTACTGGATCAGATGCAGGTGAATGAACCGTTGCCAGTGCGTGTCCGGCTTCGTGGTATGCAGTTAATTCTTTTTCTTCATCGCTAAGGGCTAATGAACGGCGTTCTGCACCCATCATTACCTTATCTTTTGCATCTTCAAAATCTTGGTGGTGAACAACATTGTGATTACGGCGAACCGCAAGCAAAGCTGCTTCGTTAACAAGGTTTGCTAAATCCGCACCAGAAAATCCAGGTGTACCACGGGCAATAAGTTTAACATTTACATTTGCCGCCATTGGTACTTTTTTCATATGTACAGATAAAATCTTTTCACGACCGTTAATGTCTGGGTTTGGAACAACCACTTGACGGTCAAAGCGACCTGGTCTTAATAACGCAGGGTCAAGAACATCTGGTCTGTTTGTTGCCGCCATAACAATAACGCTTTCGTTATCTTCAAAGCCATCCATTTCAACAAGCATTTGATTAAGTGTCTGTTCGCGTTCGTCATTACCACCGCCCATACCAGTGCCACGACGACGACCAACCGCATCAAGTTCGTCAACAAAGATAATACATGGTGAATTTTTCTTTGCTTGTTCAAACATATCACGCACCCTTGCCGCACCAACACCAACAAACATTTCTACAAAGTCAGAGCCAGAGATAGAAAAGAACGGAACGCCCGCTTCACCAGCAACAGCCCTTGCCGTTAATGTTTTACCCGTACCCGGAGGTCCCACAAGTAAAACACCCCTTGGCAATTTACCGCCAAGTCTTTGATATTTTTTCGGGTCGCGTAAGAAATCAACCGTTTCTTGTAAGTCTTCTTTGGCTTCGTCAATACCCGCCACATCGTCAAATGTGACTTTTTTACTGCTTTCATTAAGTAATTTAGCACGGGATTTACCCATACCCATTGCTTTGCCAGCACCACCGCCAGAACCCATTCCACGCATAAAGAAAATCCATACAGCGATTAATAATAACATTGGGAACCAGTTTAATAACACGGCTAAGAATGTTGGCATATCGTCTTCTTTTTCAGATGCAGAAACAACAACAGATTTGCTCATAAGATTTGGAACTAAGTTCGGGTCCCTTGGGGCAACTGTTTTAAATGCCTTGCCATTTTTAAATTTACCGCGAATTGTATTGCCCGAAATTGATACTTGCGTCACATTGCCTTTGTTAACATCATTAACAAATGTGCTGTATGGAACATTTTCCATTTTACCAGCTGTATCGTTATCAGCGCTAAAGTTATTGATTAAAAAACCAATACCAATCGCAATTAAAGCCCAAACTAAAATATTCTTATTTATTTTCATTAAGTTGTTTCCTAAAAACTAGTTTTTGAATTGTTGATAATAATATAATGATTTTTTTAATAAATAAAAGGGCTAGGATAAAATAAATTGTATTTATTATCAATAATCGTTGGTTTTTCGCCATTGCCCCCCACATTTACCGCAAATGACACCAATTTTTCCCCATTGTAAAGTGCGGGTATTGATAATAAAACAGAATTTGGAATACCGATTCTATTTTCAAAGCCAATTTCATTTAATTGGCTAGTTTTTGCTAGTGGCTTTATATCAAAGTCATTATTGCTAAACCTGTTTAAATCAATCTTGCTTAATTCTGGATAAACCCACAAATTCTTTTGCAATATCTTAACATTACAACCGTTCAAGGTTGCCCCTTTAAAATCAGGTGATTTAATTGCACCAATTAATTGTTCAAGCTTTTCAGTGCGTGGTGGTGAAAAGTCCCCATTAACCCACATTAAAATTTGTCTGATTGTATACAACAATGTTTCGTGTGTTTCATTTAACAAACCCAAATCAATCTTAACCACACCGCCTGTATGAACACAGTACTTTTGTTGAGTTGTTTTTACCACGCTTTCAATTTGTTGTCTTTTTTCAACACTGTTTTTATGTAAATCTTGTAAAGACTTTTTAAATTCCGCATCTGCTTTGATTTTGTTTCTTAATCTTACGCGCGAAAAATCTTCGTTTTCATTACTTGGATCATTTACATATTCAATATTGTTGTCATTACAATAAGTAATAATTTCATCTTTTGTATTGTGTAATAACGGGCGAATTGTAAAACCATATTCGTTTTGTGTAATTGCGGAAATTCCCGCAAGTCCAAAAACTTGACTTCCCATTTCTTGGCGAATAGCACAAGTTTCAAGCACATCGTCATAATGATGGGCGACAACAATATAATTTACATTGTTGTGTTTGCACCAATCCCAAATAAGGTTGTATCTTAATTTGCGGGCAAAGTCTTGAATTCCCGTTTCTGGTTTTGCCATATTATTGGTAAGGATTATATTTTCAATTCCCGTATTATTTAAACGATTTGAAACCATTTCGGCTTCTTGTTTGGCATCGCTTCGCAAGTTATGGTTAACGATTAATGCAGTTAATTTAACATTGTTTGCATCCGCCCATTTTTTCGTTAAATGAGCACACGCCATACTATCGGCGCCACCACTTACAGCAACCACAATATGTTTTGGAATTTCAGTTAAAAGTTTGCCAATTTGGTCATCAAAAGATTTTTGCATAAACCTTACATTACAACGGTAACGGCACGACGGTTCTTAGACCACGCACTTTCCGCATGTAATTCAACCACAGGGCGTTCTTTACCATAAGAAATCACTTGGATTTTATTTTTAGCAACGCCTTTTGAAACTAAATACTTTTTAACAATAGTTGCACGCTTTTCGCCAAGACCAAGGTTATATTCCCTTGTCCCGCGTTCATCGGCGTGACCTTCAACAACGATACTGTTGATATTATTTGCTTTGATAAATTCAGCTTGCTTATCAAGAATTGCTTTTGCATCAGCCGTTAATTCGTGGCTGTTTAATTTAAACAAGATTGTATCTTTTGTTTCTTGTAAGAATGCTTGCCCAATAGATGTAGCAGAATTTTCATAAAAACCACTTGCCGTTGTTGGGGCATTTAAATCAGGACCATCACCCGCCATCGGGTCAACACCACCGCCACCACAACCGTAAAGGAATGTGCTTAAACCAACTGCTAGTAAAATATTCTTTAATTTCATTGTATGTCCCCTTGAATGCTTATTTATTTAAAATAAACCATATCAGCAATTAAAACAATATTATTTTAAATTACCTTTTATTAAGGCTAGACCAATTTGGATCAGAAGCCCCGTGTGGCGTCTTTACTTCACGCAGGTTATAACCCGTTATATCAATGCTCATCAACTTTGTTTTAAGGCTTGATATATCATTGCGTGAAAACACAATTGAACGACCATTTGGTGCAAATGACGGACCTTCTTCAAGGAAGCTGTTTGATATTAATCGTTCCCCCGTGCCATCAATATTCATTACACCAATATAAAATTTTCCTTGTTGTTGTTTTGTATACGCAATTAAATCCCCCCTTGGCGACCAAACAGGCGTTGTATAAACACCGCCACCTGGTGAGATTTTCTTAACAACACCACTGTTTAAATTAAGGGTGTGAATTTGTGCCGAACCAGTACGATCAGATGTAAATACAATTGATTCACCATCCGGTGCGTATGCAGGGGAAGTATCAATGTGTTTGTTCTTTGTAATTTGTCTGAACCTGCCTGTTTCAACATTCATTTCCCAAATATTTGAATTACCCTTTTCCGCATAGGCAAATATCATTTTCGAACCGTCTGGTGAAAAGTTTGGGGCATAGGTCATATTCCTAAATTTACCAAGGAATTGAATCTTGCCCGTTTTAATATCGTGCAAGAATACCGCAGGTACACCGCGTTTGTATGACATATATGCAATCTTTTTCTTATCTGGTGAAAACCTTGGTGTAAGGGCAATGTATTTACCATTTGTAATGTATTTAATGTTTGCACCATCTTGGTCCATAATTGCAATTCGTTTAATACGACGACCGTCTTTTTTAGATTCAGATACAAATAAAATTCGGCTGTCAAAATAACCCGTTTCACCAGTTATTCGTGTGTATATATCATCAGATATTAAATGTGAAAGGCGACGCCAAGACGGATATGAAATCATATACTTTTTAGCCAAGATTTGTTTTTGTCTTGTCACATCCCAAATATACATTTCAATTTTGTATTTGTTATTGATATTAATAACTTTACCAGTGATTAAGATTTCCGTATTAATTGGGCGCCAACTAGAAAAATCTGGACGGAAACGCATATCAAATGGTTTTTGCATAAATGCGTTTTTATCAATTGCTTCAAACAAGCCACTGTTTTTTAAATTGTTGGTAATTACCGCATTAATATTGGCAATCATTTTCTTTTCTTTACTTGATGAATCTTCCATATAAAAATTAGAAATGGCGATATTGGTTTTCTTAACCTCACCCTCAGTGATACTGATTTCAAGAGTTTCTGCAAATGATATATTAATGCTTGTTAGCAATAGAAATAGTGATAAAAATATTTTCTTCATAATTGCCATTTTAGTTTAACATTTGTTTAGGGTCAAATGTTATTATGATATTTTTCCACTGTTTATATTTGCTTTTCGGTAATTTTAACGGATTGCAACCATCGCTAAGGATTGCCCTTAATGCGCTTTCCGACATTACACGCATAAACTGATTTGATGTGGAAATAGAAGTGCTGTAAATTTCCGCATTAATAATTTTACCGTTTGGTTTTAATGCCACCTTAACCTTTGTCACAAGGTTTTCCGCATTTTGAATTCCCGCTGGTACCTTCCAACATTGTTTGATTTGATTGCGAAGTTCAATTAAATCATCTTTGGTAAGTTTACCGTCCAAGTTTGAATTAGTCTTTGATACATTCGGGCTTTTCTTAACATCGTTAATAACTTTTTTAGATTTATCTTTTTTCTTAACCGTTGTTTTTTTAGTATCGTTTTCGCTAATAACTTTTTTCTTTGGCTTTAAGTCTTTTAAAACCTTTTTGCTTTTTATTTCTTTTTTTGCCTTAGTCTTTGATTTTTGTTTAGCTTTTAAAACAGGCTTTTTAATTTTTTTCTTAACCTGTTTTTTCTTTTGTGGTTTTGGTTTCTTTTTAACCACTTTCTTTTTAACTTTTTTGGGTTCTTTTTTCTTTTTTTGTGCTGGCTTTTTCTTTTGTTTTTTTACTTTGGTTTTTTTTGCCTTTGCCCCCTTATCAACCGCAAGGGCAACATCCATAACCACCCTTGGTGGAACTTCAACCGTTTTTGGAAATATGAAATTAATGCCAACAAACATTAACATTAATAAAAGATGGGCAGATAATGATATCAATAAAGATTTTTTCATAATCTTAGTTTTTCTGTTTTGTTATTAAGGATACCTTTTTAAAACCGATTAATGATAAATCAGCCATAACATCCATAATATCGCCATAGGCAACATTATTATCACCACGAATGAAAATTGTAACCTTTGGGTTTACTTTAAATATTGCTTTCATTCGTCCAAGTAATTGTTTTTTATTTACCTTTGTATTTTGTAAATAAATTTTACCAGTTTTGTTAACCGTAATTGTAATTGGTTCTTTTTGTGTGGTAATTGCATTTGCATTTTTGTTTGGTAAATCAACTGGTACACCCACAGTCATCATTGGGGCAACAACCATAAATACAATTAAAAGCACCAACATAACATCAACCATTGGGGTAATGTTAATATCTGAATTTTGGCGACGACGCCTTTTACTTTTACCTGTAAGATTTGCACCCATAAGTAATCCTATCTAGATTTTTTAGTCCCCACACGACGGGAAATAATACCAATAAATTCACCCATAAATGTTTCAAGGCTAACGTGTATTCTGTCCACATCAGATGATAATTTATTATATGCAATTGTTGCTGGAATTGCGGCAAATAAGCCAAGTGCAGTTGCAAATAATGCTTCGGCAATACCTGGGGCAACAACGGCTAGTGAAGTTTGTTTTGAAACCGCAATGGCAGTAAAGCTGTTCATAATACCCCATACAGTTCCAAGTAACCCAACAAATGGTGCAGCTGAACCAATTGATGCAAGCACAGGCATATGTGCATCCATCTTATCCATTTCTTTATTAAGGACTAAGTTCATAGACCTTTCAATGCGTTCCAATAAGCCCGCTTCGCCAACTGATGGTTGACGCCATTCTGTCATTGCATAAACAAACATATTTGACATTGGGTCTTTGTTATTAATTTTCTTTGATTTTAAAACATCGTCAAGGCTGATACCCGACCAGAACAATGTTTCAAATTCTTGGATATCGTGGCGGATTTTTTTAATCATTTGAATTTTATTAATTATAATTGCCCAACAAACGATAGAGGCAATAATAAGTCCAATCATTATTACTTGAACCACTATGTCCGCTCTTAAAAACAGACTAAATGCGCTTAAATCAACACTAGCAGTACTTCCAGCCATAATAACCCCCTAAGACTTTAATTGTTCCAATATTTCCTTTGGTGTTGGAACAGGTTTTCCAGTTCTGTTAATACTAACAATTTTTACATTAATTTGCACTAGTTTTTTTTCTGTTTCTTCATTCCATATTTCTTGAGAAATATCCATACTAGTATTACCAAATTTTACCAACTTGCAATTAACGCGTAAATTATCGTCCAGTTTTGCAGGGAATAAATAATCAACATCTATTAATTTAACAACCATACTAATGCCTGTTTTTTTCATAAATTCAGATTGTTTAATACCAAATATTTGTTTCACCCATTCACTTCGCGCCCTTTCGGCAAAGTTAATATAGCGAGAATGATATACAATTCCCCCTGCGTCGGTGTCTTCCCAGTATATAGTGATTGGTATGTTAAAGGCAGATTTATCGATTTGATTTTTATTCGTTGTCATTATCCAGTTCCATTGCAAATTGTCCGTCGTCAAAACTTTTTGGTGGGTTTAGTCCAATATATTTCCATGCACCCATTGTAAGCATACGACCCCTTGGTGTTCTTTGCAACAACCCTTTTTGAATAAGGAATGGTTCAACCACATCTTCTAGTACATCGCGTTCATTACCGATTGCAGCGGATAATGTTTCAATACCAACAGGTCCCCCGCCATAATTTTTGGCAACGGTTGTCATATATGTGCGGTCAATTCGGTCAAGACCCATTTCATCAATGTCCAATTTCTTTAATGCCATATCGGCAATCTTTTTATCAACTTTGTCATATTCACCAACGGTGCAAATATCCCTTACACGGCGAAGAATTCGCCCCGCAACCCTTGGCGTGCCACGACAACGACGAGCAATTTCAAACGCCCCATCGTCCGTTAAATTAAAATCAAGTTTATCCGCCGAACGGGAAACTATTTTTGCCAGTTCTTCGTCTGTATAATATTGCATATGCAGTGGAATTCCAAAGCGTTCACGCAGTGGGGTTGTTATCATACCCGCCCTTGTTGTTGCCGAAACCAATGTGAACCTTGGCAAATCAATTCGCACGGATTTTGCCGATGGACCTTCACCAATTATTAAATCAAGTTGAAAATCTTCCATTGCCGGATATAATATTTCTTCAACCGCAGGGGATAACCTGTGAATTTCGTCAATAAATAAAACATCATTCGGTTGTAATGATGTTAAAATCGCCGCCAAGTCGCCCGCCTTTGATATTACAGGTCCCGATGTGGCACGGAAACCCACGCCCAATTCTTTGGCAACAATACTGGCAAGTGTGGTTTTACCAAGCCCAGGCGGTCCAAAAAATAATGTATGGTCCATTGCATCACCACGTTTTTTTGCCGCTTCAATAAAGATTGAAAGGTTTTCTTTTACTTCCGATTGTCCCGTAAAGTCCGCCAATGTCTGTGGGCGAAGTGCCTTTGTTTCATCTTCTGCACCAGAAGATTGATTTGGATTTACAATGCGGTCTTCGTTTAAATTAATTTCACTCATAATATTAACTCAATTCATTTAATGCCAACGGGATAATTTTTGCAACTGTAATTTCCCCATCAAGGTCTTTTATTACCTTACCCACCGCAGTAAAGGCATTTGAACGATTGTAACCAAGATTGATTAATGCAGACACGGCTTCGTCAACCACAACCCCGTTATCGCCACCGCTAACATTTGCAGCTGCTTCGGCGGTATCAACAGCACCACTTCCAATATCACCAGCAAAATTAATTTTTGATAATTTATCTTTTAATTCAAGGACAATTCGGTTGGCAAGTTTTGGACCAACACCGCTTGCTTGGGTAAATGCAGATGCGTCCCCACTGGCAACCGCGGAAAATAAGCTGTCCGATGTATGAACCGATTGAATGGCAAGACCAACCTTTGCCCCGACCCCTTGTACAGAAGTTAAAATTTCAAACCATTGTTTATCAAGTGCAGTTGTAAAACCGTATAATGTAAATGAATCTTCCCTTACCACGGTGATAACTTCCACAACCGCAGGGTTGCCAAGTTGCAATGTGGCAATGGTTGAATTAGGGCAGAATACTTCATACCCAACACCATTCACATCAAGAATAATCCTGTTCGTGTCAATTAAATCAACAATACCTTTTAAGCGTGCAATCATTTTATTATCCTTTTACTGCCATATTATTATATAAGTTTACTTGTGAATGGGTAATTGCAATCGCCAGTGCGTCCGCCGAATGTTCGGAATCAAACTGTGCCCCCGATAGCAATATTTTTACCATTGTTTGAATTTGTTCTTTGCCCGCACCACCCGAACCAACGATGGCTTTTTTAATTTCACGGTTTTGATATTCGTACACTGGGTAATTCATATGTGATAAAGATAACATTGCAACACCCCTTGCCTGTCCCAAACGAAGTGAAGTATCAGGGTTTTTATTAACAAACACATCTTCAATCGCCGAATGAACCACATCGCCATCATTAAATTGGTTATTACACACATCAATAATTGATTTATTAATATGAAGCAGACGGTTTGCCATATTTTCATTTGCTTTGGTCTTAATTGTACCAGAAGACACAAATTGAATATGGTTGCCGTTGTTTACCTTAATCACCCCCCAACCTGTATTTACAAGTCCAGGGTCAATGCCAATTATGTAATAAGTATTAGTCATAGAATCAGCATACTATAAAAAAACTTTGTTCGCAATATGTTCTTTATTTATTTTAGGGGCGGTACCCCATTCGCTCCGCTCATCTCCCCACGCTTCGCTTTTGCTACGCGACTTCGCCTTGCTCGTTTGTCAAAACAACATATGTTGTTTTGCAGGTTTTTAAATGATTTTAATTTTTTATTATCTGCGGTTTTGTTCGCTTGATAACTATCTGTTGTCGGCACTCACAAAACCTTGATACTAAAATATTAAAATTCATTTATGTATTAAGTAATAAACAACAATTCTAGTTTTAATGAGTCAAGAATCAAAAAAGGCACCGCGATGACTACATAAAGTAGTTGAGCGATGCCTTTTGAAGATTATTGAGCAATAAAACTAGAATTTATATCCTACACCGATGAATGTAGTCTTAGTCTTAGTCTTACCATTCTTATATTGTGTATAAGAAATAGATGCGTTTACCTTGTTATTAATAGGTGTTTCAAATTGTACACCCCAAGTGTTACCGCGACGCTTTTCTGGGTTATCAGGAACAGCTGTTGTAGCTACTTTGTACACAACATCCGTACCCTTTGTATCAGTAATGAAGTAAGATGCTGATAATTTACCAGAACCAACTTTAGTCTGAACAGTTGCACCAATGTCTAATGTTTTTTGCACACCACTAGTTAATGCAAAATCGTGCTTAATTAATGCGTTTGCAGGATTCTTAAGTTCTAATGATTTTAATTTCTTAGTTTTCTTAGTGTATTTAACCATTGGAATGATATCAAATCCATTTGTGCTTACTTTCGTACCTGCATAAACAGAATAAGCAGTTAAATCAGAAGTTGTCGTACCTTTAACTAATTTACCAGAAAGTGCGCTTAAAGCAACATTTGTTACATATTGAATTTGTACATTATTATCAGCTTCACCAGTTGCAAATGCCGCACCCCAGAAACCCCAAGATGGCTGAACTTTCATATAGTTAAGTGATAAAATAGTACCCTTTTCAGAACCAGATAATTTACCAGTTGATAAAACTTTTGTACGGTCTTCTTTAGATTTTGTATAACCAATTGTTAATGTACCGCCGGCAACTTCGCCAATCTTACCCGTTACAGTTGTGTATCTAGTGTTACGAGTTTGGTATGAACCGTTGTTTACAGTTTCTTTTTTGTAGCTAAGTCCAACTTCTTTACCAGAAGAAGCCCCGCCTGCGAATGCCGAACCTGCGAATGCAAGTACAGATGTTGCTAATAATAATTTTTTCATTTTTTTTCTCTCCTCAAAAAATTAATGTTATTTGACTAACCACAGTATTATTACAGAAAAACCATATAATATCAATAAATAAAAACCAAAATAAGTTTTAAAATTTATTTACATAGTAATAATAAATTGTTAAGTTATTGACTATGATAAAAATAACACAATGGAACAAAAGTCAATTTTCTTGGGCGGTATTTGATTGGGCAAATCAACCGTTCTTTACAGTGGTGACAACATTTATATTCGCACCATATTTTACAAATGTGGTAATCGGTAATTCAGTTGATGGTCAAGCAACTTGGGGGTTATTAACCGCAATAAGTGCCGGTGCCATTGCAATTTTATCACCAATATTTGGTTCAATCGCCGATGTAAGGGGACCTAGAAAACCGTGGGTATTTATGTTTTCATTGGTTGGTGCCATATCTTGTCTTGGGTTGTGGTATGCAAAACCAGATGAAAATATTTATTTGCCAATGTTATCATTCGCCCTTGCAACCATTGCCATTGAAATTGCCTGTATATTTAATAATGCAATGCTTCCAACAATTGTGGAAGAAAAGAAAATGGGTAAGCTTTCGGGCTTTGCTTGGGGAATTGGATATGTTGGCGGTTTAGTTCCATTGTTTTTATTGCTGTTCTTATTCGTATGGACGGATAATCCATTATTTGGGCTTGATAAATCAGCATACGAACCAGAAAGATTTTCAACAATTATGGCAGGTGCGTGGTTAATGACATTTACAATTCCATTATTATTATTTACCAAAGATGTATCAAAATCAGTACAAAAAATTCCAACAATGGATGTTGTTAAATTCGGTTTTTCAAATTTAACTGATACTATTAAAAGCGTTAAGAAATATAAAAATGTATGGATATTTTTAATTGCCCGTTCATTTTATAATGATGGTATCCTTGCCGTGACTTCGTTTGCGGGTATTTATGCGGTTGCAACATTTAATTGGGATATAACGGGTCTTGGCGTATTTGCAATTATGGTAAATATTGTTGCGTTCTTTGGCTGTTTAGTTGGTGGTAAGTTTGACGATATAATCGGTTCAAAACGCACAATTAATATTTTTGTAATTGGTTTAATTATTTCATTACTGGGCGTTATTTCAATTACCAACAGTTCGGTTCTGTTTGGATTAATAACTTTCCCTGCAAAAACAGATGGTTCATTTATGACAAGTGTGGGTGAATATTGGTTTATGAGCTTTGGATTTTTACTGGGTTTTTGTTTTGGCCCTGCCCAATCGGCATCACGCACAATGATGGCACGCATTAC
>JBMZFW010000003.1:0-37370 GCA_049615605.1 Alphaproteobacteria bacterium
TTAAAAAGAAAGCCTTGTTTTTTACAAGGCTTTTTTTATAAGGTTATTTTATGAATTTTATCACAGGTATATTAATTTGTTTTGTTATGGCAATTGTTTCACAAGTTTTTGCCAAAACATTTGGTGGCGCGTATATGATTTACGCCCTATTACTTGGTATGGTTTTAAGTAAAATTTTATATATTGAAAAGTTTAAAGACAGCATAAATTACACTGGCAAAAGTATACTTAGTATTGGTGTGGCATTACTTGGGGCAAGAATAACTTTTGTTGAAATTTCAACATTGGGTTTTGATGTGGTGATTGCCGTTGCACTAGCGGTATTTGCAACAATATTATTTGGTTATGTTGTAAGTCGTCTTATGGGACTTAACGGTGAAATGGGGATTATCAGTGGTGGTTCAACTGCAATTTGTGGTGCGTCTGCGGCAATGGCTGTTTCAAGCGTTTTCCCGCACAACAAGAAAATTGAACAACAAACATTATTTATTGTTGTTGGTGTTAATATTTTAAGCACCGTTGCAATGGTATTATATCCAATGATAACAACATACTTGGGGTATAACGATTTACAAACCGGTGTATTCTTAGGCGGTTCAATTCACGATGTGGCACAAGTTGTCGGTGCGGGATTATCCGTAAATGATAATGTGGGTGACATTGCAACAATTACAAAATTATTCAGGGTCGCATTGCTATTACCAATCGTATTTACACTGGCTTATATCGTGTCATTACAAAAAAGCAAAGCGGTTGAAACAAAAGCACCGTTTCCTGTATTCTTAATCGGGTTTTTAGCATTGGTATTATTAAACAGCTTTGAAATTTTATCTTTTACAATTCCAGTTATTGATATGACAGCAAGTTCTTCATTGGCATTTGTTTCAAAAATATTACTTACAATGGCGGTATTTGCATTGGGTATGAAAACATCGCCACGACAATTATTATCAATTGGTCCAAAGGCGATTTCATTACTGGTAATGGAAACAGTATTCATCGCCATTCTTATTTTAATGATTAGCTCATATATCGTTTAATATTTTAATCAGGTTTATTTATACCCAACATTCGGGCAAAAGTATGATCGCCTTTTTTAAATAAATGATAAAATGCACCCAATGTATGTAAAATAGTAATTGGAATAATCAGTTTGGCAATATTTTGATGAATTCCCATAAAAATATTTCTGTCAAAATTCATATTACCTTGTAACAGGTTTGGTATTAAGTCAGCTTTAACCCCACCAACAACACCAAGTGAAAGAACAACAATTAAGAATGCATAAATTCCGTGGTGCATTGCCGTTGCAAGCTTATTACTTTTTGGGTTTGTCTTTGAATATTTAAATTTATAATACAATCTTGCAACAACAATAACCGCAACAGTTATTCCCATTACAACATGGGCAAGAATATATCCCGACTTTTCATAAATTGGTACACTAGATGACATTTTAATTGATGCAATTGCACCAACAATTAAAACAGCGGTTAACCAATGAAGTATGATTGTTTGTAATTTCCACATATTATTTTCCTTTTTAAAAGTTATGTATTCATTATACGAATACAAACAAAAAAATTCGTCAAAATAAAAAACATTCACAAAACAATAAATGGATTTTAATGACTCAAGAATCAACAAAGACAAGGCGACGACGACTACAAGTAGTTTAGCTTTGTATTTTACAGGTAATAAATATTTTTAATGAGGGAATTAACAAGATTTGCGAGCGCAGTGTAGTAAGGCGAAGCCTACATAAGCGAGCAAATTGAAGTTAATTTCCCATTAAAAACCAGTTGACAGACATAATTTCCCATGATATACCATATATTAGGGAAAATTATATTTGGGTAAAACAATCAATGAAATATTTTGTTGGAACATACGAAAATAAGATCGATTCAAAAGGCAGGGTGTCATTACCGTCTGCTTTTCGTGATGTTTTACGCATTAATAACAGTAATAATTTTTACTTATTCCCTAGCCCAACCCAAGATTCCCTTGAAGCAGGCGGTGAAGATTTAATTGATTTTATTGCAAAATCCATTGAACAAAATGCACCAATGTTTTCACAAGACGAAGAAACATATAACTATATACTTGCCAATGCTCGCCCGTGTTCTTTTGACAGTACGGGCAGATTTGTTTTACCAGAAGAATTTTCCCAATTCGCAAGTTTATCGGGCAATGCTTTGTTCGTCGGTAATGGTAAACGGTTCCAAATATGGCAACCGCTTGCTTATCATAATGCAACCAATGGCAGGCGTGAACAATTCGCAAGTCGTGGATTAACTATCAAAAACCCAGATGGGGGTAATGATGACTAATTCCCCACATATCCCTGTTATGCTTAACGAAGTGTTGGAACATTCAAAAATAAACGATAATGATATCGTTGTTGACGGCACTTTTGGCGCAGGTGGATATACTGGGGCGATACTTGAAAGTTGCAATTGTACAGTTTATGCAATTGACCGTGACCCAGATGCAATTAAGCGTGCTGAACCATTACTTAAAAAATATCCAGACCGATTTAAAATTATCCAAGGCTGTTTTGGCGATATGCAACAACTGTTAAAAGACGAAGGCATTGATAATGTTGATGTAATCGTTCTTGACCTTGGTGTATCAAGCCCACAACTGGACGAAGCGGAACGCGGATTTTCATTTAAAAAAGATGGTGTCCTTGATATGCGAATGAGCCAATCTGGTTTATCAGCAATGGATATTGTTAATACTTATTCCCACGGTGAAATTGCCCATATAATAAAACATTACGGCGAAGAAAAAATGGCAGGACAAGTTGCATCAGCTATCCTAAGGCATCGTGAAAATGAAAAAATAGAAACAACATCACAACTGGCAGATATCGTAAGGTCTGTTGTGAAATCAAAGAACAGTAAAATTGACCCAGCAACGCGTACTTTCCAAGGGATAAGAATTGCGGTTAATGATGAACTGGGCGAAGTTGAAAGATGTCTTGATGGTTCAATTGAACTATTAAACAAAGGCGGAAGATTAGTAATTGTATCATTCCATTCACTGGAAGATAGAATTGTTAAAAAGTTTATCAAATACCATTCGGAACAAGACAGTGTAAACCGTCACATTCCAATCGGTAGCGATAAAAAGCTAAGCTTGGAAGTAGGAAACAAGAAATTCATTCAATGTAGCGACGAAGAAGCACAAATAAATGTCCGTGCCCGTTCTGCTAAACTGCGAATGGCAACCAAAATTTAAACTAAAAGGAGAACATTATGTTTTTAACGGGTAAAAAAGTATTTGTAACAATTTGGGGTGTTTTATTTTTCCTAATTATTTTTATGATTGTGTATGTATCAGCACAAGTAAAAAGTATCGAAAAGCAAGTTAGCTTAATGGATACAAAAATTGAAGTAGAAAAGCAAAATATCAAAGCTTCTAAAAACGAATGGGCATTTTTAACTAGTCCAGAACGAATTGCAAAGCTAAGTGAAAAAGTATTACCAGATCTTACAAAAATCACTGCGAAAAATATTGTTGATTTAGAAGAAATTCCATCTTCTTCAAAATATATCAATGTTAAAATCACTGGTGAAAAAGAAGAATACTCTGTAATCAAAATATCTAACGAATAATATTTTGGATAATTACATATTATGGGATTGCTAAGAGCTTTTTTTAATAAGTTAAGTTTTTTATTATTATCTGTAATAAAGAAGTCGGTTTCGCTTGACAAAACCTATGAAAAAGCCCTTAAATCAGGCAAAAATCGGAGTATTATTTTAAAAATAATAATCTGGGGAGTTTATTCCATTATCGCCATAAGGATTGTAATTATCGGTGGTTTTCCACAAGACGCATATACAAACAAACCGTCGTATGCCCCACCCAAAAGTATTGCCCGTGAAAGTATCTATGACCGCAATGGTCGTTTGATTGCTGACTTTGTAAATTCTGATGGTTTGTATGTAAATCCAAAAATGGTTAAAGACCCAGAAAAACTACAGGCACAATTGCTTGAAATTTTTCCATCTATGAACCCAGACAAATTGTATAAAAAACTTACCCGTAAAGCAAAGTTTGTTTGGTTGGTTCGCCGTCTTACACCAAAACAAAAATATCGTGTAAATGCATTGGGCGATGTATCGCTTAACTTTATCAAAGCAAAGACTCGTATTTATCCGCATTCTAACTTATTTTCACATGTTCTTGGCTATGTAAATGTTGATAATATTGGTCAAAGCGGAATTGAAAAACGCTTTAACGAACAACTTACCGCAGGAAAAGAACCAATAAACCTTACAGTTGATATTCGTGTTCAATATATCTTGCGAGAAGAAATATTAAAAATGATGGAAAAAACCGAAGCCAAAGCAGGCATCGGTATCGTAATGGATGTTAACAATGGCGAAGTTATTGCGATGACAAGTTTGCCTGATTTTAATCCAAACAAACCAAATAAGAAAAGACAATATTTCCTTAACAAAGCAACACAAGGCGTTTATGAACTTGGTTCTACATTCAAAGCAATAAATACAGCAATCGCCCTTGAATCGCGCAAGGTATCAATGACTGATATTTTTGATGCAAAAAAACCAATTAAACTAGGCAGATTTACAATCAATGATTACCACGCGGAAAAAAGGGATTTATCTGTACCAGAAATCTTTATCCATTCATCAAATATTGGTTCTATCAAAATGATTTTAGAAGCAGGAACAGAAGCACAAAAACAAAAGATGCAAGAATTAAATATGCTTGAACCTTTGGATATCATCTTACCTGAAAGGGCAAAAACACTTTACCCAAAACATTGGAAGAAAACCGAAACAGCAACCATTTCATATGGACATGGTATATCGGTAACGCCCCTGCACTTAGCCGCGGCAATTTCCGCAACTGTTAACGGCGGAACATATTACAGACCTAAGTTTGTAAAAGGCGAACTAGATGAAGGTAAAACTGTGTTTTCTGCCAAAACTTCAAACAATATTAAAAAGCTTATGCGTTATAACAGTACCCACGGTTCTGGTAAACTTGCCAATGTGGAAGGTTATTTAGTTGGCGGTAAAACTGGTACTGCGGATAAGCCAGATTTAGTAAAAGGCGGTTATAATAAAAAGTTATTAATGTCATCATATATTGCCGCATTCCCTATTCACAATCCAAAATATTTGGTATATGTAATAATTGACGAACCAAAACCAAGTGCGGTTACAAGGTTCTTGCGTCCAACTGGTGGTTGGGTTGGTGCCCCAGTGGTTGGCAGTGTGATTGAACAAATTGCACCGATACTTGATATTAACCCGATTATTGAAGATAGCCCTGCTATTAAAAAGTTTATGGAAATCCCGAAGCCAAAAAGAAAGAACACTATATAAGATGATAAAATCTAATATAAAAATGATTTCAGCCGATAGCAGAGAAATAAAACAAGATGGTTTATTTCTTGCTGTGCGTGGTGTAAATCAAGACGGGACAAAGTTCATTGATAGTGCCATTGAAAATGGTGCAATTGCAATCATTACGCACAATGATACGGACACATCAAACATTCCAGATAATGTAGAAGTTATCAAATCTGATAACCCAAGACAGACTTATGCAAAAATATGTAATGAATTTTTTCAACCAAAGCCAAAATACTTTTCTGCGGTAACGGGAACGAATGGTAAAACAAGCATTGCAAACTTTACCCAAAATATTTGGGAACAAAAAGGTTATAATGCAATCGCAACTGGCACACTTGGTTTTACAGGGTGCGGTTATGAACCATCATCTTCACTTACCACACCAGAGCCATCTGTTTTACACCAACAATTAAGCAATGCAAAAAAAGACAAAGATATTGATTATATTTGTATGGAAGCATCATCACACGGGCTTGATATGAACCGTCTTGATGGTATTGAATTTATGTCAGCTGGTTTCACAAACTTATCGCGTGACCACCTTGACTACCATAATACTATGGACGAATACTTTAAGGCAAAATCTTATCTATTTGAAAACTTATTATCAACTGATGGGGTTGCCGTATTAAATGCAACCATTCCAGAATACGAACCATTAAAAGAAATCTGTAAAAAACGAAAAATAAAAACTGTTTCTTATGGTTTACTTGAAAAATCAATCAATGGAATTATTCCAGATATTCATATCATTGGATACAAACGCGACCTTAGCGGGTTTGATGTTGATATGTCAGTTATGGGAACGGAATTACAAACACGAATTAATTTACCGGGTATTTTCCAACTGGAAAATGTTTTATGTTCACTGGGTTTAAGTGCAATTGATTGCAACCCTGTTGACAATGTGCAATTCCTTGACCAAGTAAAAGGCGTAAGGGGAAGATTGGAATACATTGGAATGACTGCAACGGGTGGAACGGTTTATGTTGATTATGCACATACACCTGATGCACTTGAAACGGTACTTAATACAATGAAACCACACGCAAAAAATAAATTAAATGTAATAATTGGTTGCGGTGGCGACCGTGATAAAGGTAAACGCCCTATTATGGGTCGTGTCGCATGTGAAACGGCTGACATTGCATATATTACCGATGATAATCCACGCACGGAAAACCCATCGGATATTCGCGCCGATATGATGGTTGGGGCAACAACTGGAATTGAAATTGATGGTCGTGAAAATGCAATCTTCCAAGCGGTAAAAGATTTAAATGCGGGCGATATATTAATTGTTGCAGGCAAAGGTCACGAACAAGGGCAAATTGTTGGTGATAAAGTATTACCATTTGACGATGCAAAAGTAATTAGAAAAGCCATAGCTGAAAGTGTGTAATATGGATTGGAATTTAAACGATATAATTAATGCAACTGGTGGCAAATGTGAATCAAATGACTTCACAATAAACCAGTTTTGTATTGACAGTCGCAAAGTTAAAAAAGGCGATTGCTTTATCGCCCTTAAAACCGATAATGCGGACGGACACGATTATATTAAAAGTGCTGTTGAAGCTGGGGCAAGTGCGGTTATCGTATCAAAAGATTGTAATGCAACCATTCCACAAATAATTGTTGATGATACAATGATTGCCTTAACAAACATTGGTATTTATGCCCGCAATAAATTAACAGGTAAAGTAATCGGCATTACTGGTTCAGTTGGTAAAACATCAACCAAAGACACATTAAGCAATGCGTTAAGTATTTATGGCAAAACTTATGCAACGCTTGGCAACCTTAATAATCATTTAGGTGTTCCCCTTACACTTGCACACGCACCAATTGATGCGGATTATATTATTGTTGAAATGGGAATGTCGGCACTTGGGGAAATTAATGATTTAACAAACATTGCAAAGCCAGATATTGCAATGGTTATATCCGTTGAATCAAACCATTTGGAATTCTTTGATTCAATTAATCAAATTGGACAGGCAAAAGCAGAAATATTTAACGGCTTAAATGAAAATGGTATTGCCATTTATAACAATTCAACAAATTGTACTAATATTTTAAAATCAAATATCAAAACAAATAATATTATCACTTATGGTGAAGATGATATTAAACAAATTAATTACAATAATGATTTACAAGAAACAAAACTTAACATTCAAGGCACAGAATTAAATGTGGAAATAAGTGGTCTTGGCAAACACCGAATACTAAATACATTGGCGGTACTTAATGTATTAAACGCACTAAAGCTTGATATAAACAAATCATTACCTGCCATTAAAGACACAAACCCAACTGCGGGGCGTGGATTGGCGGAAGTTGTCGGCGGAATTAACCTGTTTGATGAAAGCTATAATGCGTCCCCTGCTAGTATGAAGTCTGCATTGGAAGTCCTTGGCTTAACAAAAACATCTGGTCGTAAGATTGCAATCATTGGCGATATGCTGGAATTAGGCAAAGATTCAGCCCAACTGCACAAAGGGTTATTAAACGCCATTACAGATAACAAAATTGAGCTTGTTTTTGCCTGTGGTGAAAATATGAAACACCTGTACGATACATTACCAAATGAAATTAAGGGTGATTGGAAAGAAAATTCTAGTATGTTAAGCCCACAAGTGATAAAATCATTACAACAAAATGATACTGTTATGGTGAAAGGTTCCCTTGGCAGTAATATGAAACAAATTATTAACGATATTAAGAAACAGGATTAACAATGCTTTATAATTTATTACCACAACTTGATGATTATTCTCAATTCTTTAATCTTTTCCGTTATATCACAGTTCGTACTGCTGGTGCATTAATTACCGCACTTATAATTTCATTTATCGCAGGTCCGAAAATTATTAATTGGCTTAAAAAAGCACAAGACGGTGCATCAAATGTGCGTGAAGATACGCCCGATACACATCTTAAAAAATCTGGCACCCCATCAATGGGTGGTTTAATGATATTGTTATCAATTATTTCGTCCACTTTATTATGGGCGGATATTACCAATAAATATATTTGGGTTGTTCTTATCATTACCGCAGGTTATGGTCTTATTGGTTTATTAGACGACTATTTAAAGCTGTCTAAAAAAGATTTATCAGGTAAATTAAAGTTATTATTACAAGTTGTATTTTCATTTGTTGCTGTTTATTTAATCCAAGACCAATTTACAGATAATCTTAAGTCTGGTCTTGCAATTCCATTTATGAAAAATTACTTATTAGACCTTGGAATGTTATTTATTCCATTTGCAATGTTGGTTATTATTGGTTCATCAAATGCGGTTAACTTAACGGACGGTTTGGACGGTCTTGCAATTGTTCCAGTTATGATTGCGGGGGCTTGTTTTGGTTTAATTGCATATATCGTTGGCAATGTTATTTATTCTGAATACCTATTCATTCCGTATGTTAAGAATGCGGGTGAAATTGCCGTGTTCTGTGGTGCACTTGTTGGTGCTTCATTGGGCTTTTTATGGTTTAATGCCCCACCTGCAAAAGTATTTATGGGTGATACGGGTTCATTATCATTGGGCGGTGCATTGGGTGCAATTGCGGTAATTACAAAGCACGAACTAGTCCTTGCTATTATTGGTGGGGTATTTGTTCTTGAAACAACAAGTGTAATTATCCAAGTAATAAGTTTTAAATTAACAGGCAAACGCGTTTTTGCAATGGCACCACTTCATCACCATTATGAAAAGAAAGGGTGGCAAGAAAGCACGATTGTAATTCGCTTTTGGATTATTGCCCTTATTCTTGCGATTATTGGACTGGCAACATTAAAGTTAAGATAAATGACAATTGATTTATACAAAGATAAAAATGTAGCTGTATTTGGACTTGGGGTTTCAGGTCTTGGTGTGGCAAAGTTTTTAAAATCAAATGGTGCGAATGTTTTTGTTTGGGATAACAACCAAGATGCAGTTGCAGATTCAGGCTTCACCCCGTGCGATTTAAACAGCGCCGACTTAACACAGTTTGATTTTATTGTCGCTTCACCAGGGATAAGCAACGACAATCCAATTTGTCAAAATGCAATTAAAAATAAAGTTCCTTTGGTTGGCGAAGTTCAATTATTATTTCAAAGTCAAAGCGAAGCCACATATATTGGCATAACAGGTACAAATGGTAAATCAACAACCACTGCATTAATTTCACATATTCTTAATTCGGCGGGAATTAAAAATGAAACTGGGGGCAACTTTGGTATCCCTGCAACCGCACTTAATAAACTTGGTAAAGGTGAAGTATATATTCTTGAAATGTCATCATATATGTTGGAACGCGTTCCCGATGTAAAATTTGATATCGCCGTATTTTTAAACATTACGGAAGACCACCTGCAATGGCATAACACAATGGAAAATTATTACAATGCAAAGGCAAAAATATTTAATAATATGACTGCCAATGATACGGCAATAATTTGTAATGACGATGAATATGGAAAAAAATTAACAAACCAAATTACCACACCAAACAAAGTTATCGTTTCAAAGAATGATATTAACAAAGATTACAAATACCTTAACGGCGAACATAACAAACAAAATATTGCTTGTGTAATTGCTGTATGTAAATCACTTGGTATTGATGAAAAAATAATTGAAGACAGTCTTAATTCATTTACCGGTCTTACCCACCGCCAACAATTTGTTGATAAAATTAACAATACTACATTCATTAATGACAGCAAGGCAACCAATACCGTATCAGCACAAAAAGCCTTATCCGCATATAACAATATTTATTGGATTGCAGGCGGTGAAAAAAAATCTGACGATTATTCAGATTTAGATAAGTGTATTAACAATATCAAAAAAGCATTCTTAATTGGTAAAGACGCCGATTCAATTGCAAAATACTTGGATACAAAAAACATCCCTTATGAAATAAATCAAACACTTGAAAAAGCGGTGCAATCTGCATATAAAGAAAGTACAAGTAATACAGATGATAACATTGTTTTATTATCCCCTGCTTGTGCATCGTTTGACCAATTTAAAAGCTTTGAAGCCCGCGGGGACAAGTTCATACAAATAATTAAGGAAATAAACAATGGTTAATCTTTTATCAAGGACTGATGATTCATTACTAGCCCGCTGGTGGTGGAGCATTGATAAAAAATTATTCAAATGGTTGTTCTTTTTATCAATCGTTGGATTGATTATCAGCATATCCGCACCAAATTACAATGGTGAAAAAGGCGGTTCAATCGCTATGTCATTCAGCTTAAAGTACTTAGTCTTTATGATGGTTGGGTTTAGCGTATTTATTTTTACATCTATGTTAAATGTACAATGGATAAAACGGTTAAGCTTAATTGGTATCGTTGCATTGATAATAACCTTAATTTTAATTCAATTTATTGGTATTGAAAAGAAAGGGGCAATCCGTTGGATTTCAATATTTGGTTTCAGCTTGCAACCAACCGAATTTGTAAAGCCAGTCTTTGCTGTATTTTCCGCAATGCTGTTTACCGCACAATATAAATACAAAGATATCCCCGGTGCGGGATTATCGTTCCTGTTATTCTTAACATTTGCGGTGTTGTTCTTTATTCAACCTGATATGGGACAGTTATTCTTATTATTTGGTATATGGGCATCACAATTATTTGTGGTTGGCTTAACATTCTTTGGCTTTGCGTTATTATTAGGCAGTGGCGTTGTCGGTGCAATATTGGCATACCTGTTTATGCCCCACTTCCACGATCGTGTTAATAAATGGATTATGCCATCAGAAAATGATACTTACCAAGTTGACAAATCATTGCAATCATTCGCCGATGGTGGTTGGATAAACTTTTCTTTTGGCAGTGGTACAAACAAATATAAAATTCCAGATGCAAATACAGATTTCGTATTTGCCGTAATTGGTGAAGAAGGCGGTGTATTCTTTTGTATATTATTCCTGTTCTTATTAATTCATATTATTAATTTAATGATACGACAGGCAAAGAAACAAGAAGACTTATTCATTACCCTATCAGTTGTTGCAATTACCGTTCAATTTGCAATGCAATCAGCAATTAATATTAGTTCAACTATCGGTCTTATTCCAGCAAAGGGAATGACATTACCACTGGTTTCGGCGGGTGGTTCGTCTTATCTTGCAATGTGTTTAGGGCTTGGCATTATAATCGCATTAACCCGTAAGCAGAAAATAGTATGATGAAAATTGTTATTACCACAGGTGGCACAGGCGGTCACATATTCCCAGCGGTTGCAACGGCAAAATGTTTATTAAAAAATAAATGTGAAGTGTCATTATTAACAGACGCACGCGGAACAAAATGGTCGGATAAAAAAATACCATTATATAATGTTCCATCGGCAAAAGTATTGGGGCGTGGTATTATTGGTAAATTAAGTGCAGGATTTAAAATTCTTGGCGGGGTATTTGTTGCCATTAAACACCTTAATAAAATCAAACCAGACGGGATTGTTGGTTTTGGTGGTTATGCAAGCTTCCCTGTTGTTTTAGCGGGACGCATACTTGGTATTCCAATCATCTTACACGAACAAAACGCTTATGCTGGTTCCGCCAATCGTGTATTATCAAGGTTTGCAAAAATTGTGGCAACCGCATTTCCAAATACAAAAGCATTAAAAGCAAAAACTGTTCATACGGGTAACCCAGTACGACAAGATATTAAAAAGTTATACAAAAACAAATACCCATCTGTTGATAAAAAGATAAACATTTTAATTACCGGCGGTTCACAAGGTGCGGAAATATTTGGCGATGTAATCCCAAAAGCCTTAACAAAGTACAAAGATAAAATAAAAGTTGTTCAACAAGTGCGAAAAGAACAATTAACAACGGTTAAAAACTTTTATAAAAAGCATAAAATCAATGCAGATGTACGAACATTTATTGATGATATGCCAAAGGTATTAAAACAATCACACATTGCCATTTGCCGAAGCGGTGCTGGTTCTGTTATGGAAAATGCCTGTGTTGGATTGCCTGCTATTTATGTGCCATATAAATATTCCGCAAACAATCACCAATATTATAATGCAAAATCTATTGCCGATGTGGGTGGTGGGATAATAATTAACCAAGACGACTTTACAGAAGAATCTTTGCAAAAAGCAATAGATTCAATTATAATCAAAAATAAGTTAAACAAGATGTCTGTTTCCGCAAAATCTTTTGCAATTTATGATGCGGATGAAAGATTGGCTAAAACTATTTTAAAGGTTATAAAAAAATAAAATGAAACCACAACCAATTACAATGCAAATGCCAGTTGATATCGGAAAAATCCACTTTGTTGGGGTTGGCGGTATTGGTATGAGCGGGATTGCTGAAATCCTTGTGAACCTTGGCTATGAAATTTCTGGTTCTGATATAAATGAATCTGACACAACAAAACGACTTGCTGATAAAGGTGTGAAAATCTTTATCGGACAAAAATCTGAAAATGTTATCGGGGCAAATGCGGTGGTTGTATCAACAGCTATTAAACCAGATAACCCTGAATATGTATCGGCAAAGAAAAATAATATTCCAATCGTACATCGTTCGGAAATGTTGGCAGAAGTCATGCGACTTCGCCTGTCTATTGCCATTGCGGGAACGCACGGTAAAACCACAACAACAACTTTGGTTGCCCACGCTTTAAGCGAAGCCGATATGCAACCAACCGTTATTAATGGCGGTATAATTAACAAATTCGGTTCAAATGCAAAATTGGGCGAAGGCAAATGGCTTGTTGCCGAAGCTGATGAATCAGATGGTTCATTCACAAGACTTCCAGCCACAATTGCGGTCGTTTCAAACATTGATGCGGAACACTTGGATTTTTATGGTGATTTTGATGCGGTAAAAGAAGCCTTTTACAGATTTGTTGAAAACATTCCATTTTATGGGGTTGCTATTTTATGTACGGATAATGAAGAAGTCAAAAAACTTCGCCTGCAAATTGATAATCGCCGTATTGTAACATATGGTTTTAATAACCAAGCAGATGTTCGTGCCGAAAATGTCCGTTCAGATGAAAACGGAACAACATTTGATGTTGTTTTAAAAGACGAAACAATAAAAGATATCTTTATCCCAATTCATGGGGAACACAATATTCAAAACACACTTGCATCAATTGCTGTTGCGTTGGAAGTTGGTGTTGAAACCAAAAAAATTCAAAAACTTTATGAAAAATTCAATGGCGTAAAACGCAGGTTCACCAACACTGGCACACTTAATGGTGCACGTGTGATTGATGATTATGCACACCACCCTGTTGAAATCAAAGCAACATTACAAGCAGGCAGAAGCGGTACAACGGGTAAAGTTCACGCAATTATGCAACCACACCGTTATACAAGATTACAAAGTCTGTTTGATGATTTTGCAACTTGCTTTGACGATGCGGATAATGTTCATATTATTCCTGTATATTCAGCTAATGAAGATGAAATTGACGGAATAAACAGTAAATCATTAACAGAAAACATTATTACATCGGGACACAGCAATGCGTCTTTCTGTGACAGTTTTGATAAATTAAAATCTGTACTTTCTAAATCTGTTGATAAAGATGACATTGTTATCTTTATGGGTGCGGGCGACATTACAAAATGGGCGTATCAGATTACCGATGATTGATAGATTACCCCCTGTAAAAGGTGATATAAAAGTTTTAGAGCTATCAAAACTAACTTGGTTCCGCGTTGGTGGCAAGGCAACGGTATTTACCCCTGTTGATGAAGACGACTTACAAAACTTTTTACAAAACAAACCAAACGATATTGAAATATACCCATTGGGTCTTGGTTCAAATGTATTAATCCGTGACGGTGGATTTAATGGTGTTATTATTCGCACCAATAAACTTTCTGAACTGTCAATTAATGGAACTGAAATTACAACTGGCACGGGTAATGCGGATTTAAAGGTGTCAAAGTTTGCGTTGGCAAATTCAATTACTGGTTTTGAATTCTTATCTGGAATACCTGGGGCAATTGGCGGTGCATTGGCAATGAATGCGGGTGCGTATGAAAATGACATTAACAACATATTCGTATCAGCCGAAGGTTTTGATTATAACGGCAACAAAGTAAGCCTTAGCAAAGATGACATGAACTTTTCATATCGCCACTGTGATATGGCGGGGAAAATTATTTTCACCAAAGCAACCTTTAAGGGTGAAATTGGAAATGAAAATGAAATATCAAATAAAATGGAACAAATAAATAAATCCCGCAATGACAGCCAACCTGTTAAGTCACGAACTGGCGGTTCAACATTCCGCAACCCAGATGACAATAAAGCATGGGAATTAATTGACCGTGTTGGTTTGCGTGGCAAGGTAATCGGCGGTGCTATGATTTCTGATAAACATTGTAATTTCTTAATTAATAATGGCGATGCAACAGCAAACGATTTAGAAAGCCTTGGCGATTTAGCAAAAGATACTGTAAAATCAGAAACAGGAATTGATTTACATTGGGAAATTAAAAGGATTGGCGAATATGAATAAAAAAGTCGCTGTATTAATGGGTGGTATTTCAAATGAAAGGGAAGTAAGCCTTAATTCGGGCAAAGCTTGCCTTAACGCATTAATTGAATATGGATATGACGCAACCGCAGTTGACATTACAACTGATGACTTTGATACGATTAAATCACAACTTAACGGATATGATGTTGCCTTTAACGCCCTGCACGGCATTTTTGGTGAAGACGGTGGCATTCAAAGTATACTTAACAAATTAAATATACCTTATACTCACAGTGGATATGAAACTTCAAAATTGGCAATGGATAAGCCGGCAACAATTGAACTTTATAAAAAGAATGACATTCCCGTTGCGGATAATATTATTTTAAGCCCTGCTGAATTTTCATATGACAAAATTCCATTTGATAAACCTTATGTAATCAAACCAGCCCGTGAAGGAAGCAGTGTCGGTCTGTACATAATATTTGATGACACTGATTTACCAGATTTATCAAATTGGGACTTTGGCGACATAATGGTTGAAAAATATGTTGCTGGATTGGAATTAACCGTATCGGTTATTGATGATAAGGCATTAAATGTTACCGAATTAAAACCATTAAGCGGTATTTACGATTATGATTCAAAATATGTTGATGGAAAAACCGAACATATATGCCCTGCTCAAATTGATGAAAGCTTAAAACAGCAATTGTTTGATATTGCAATTAAGTGTCACAAATCATTAAAATGTCGCGGTATAAGTCGCACTGACTTCCGCTTTGACCCTGAAAATAACATACTTGCAACACTTGAAACAAACACGCAACCAGGTATGACAGATTTATCCCTTGTACCAGAACAAGCAAAAAGTATTGGAATTGATTTGCCAAATTTGGTAAATATATTAATAGAGAATGCAAAAATAGATTAACAATTATTAATTGATAGTAGAATAATGGCAAAAATAAAACAAAATCAGTTTAATACTGCACTTTATAAAAAGATAATTCTTTTTGTTGTCTTTGTCGTATTGCTATTTGCATTTACCAACAAAAGCACAAGTGAAAAAATAAGCAATGCTTTCCACAGCACAATGGTTAACAATGGCTTTGCCGTAAAAGATGTTATTCTGTACGGTCGCAAGAATTCTTATAAAGATGAAATATTAAAACAAACAAATATTGAATACGGGCAATCTATATTTTCAATTGATGTAAATGAAATCAAACAAAACATTGAAAAAATAAGCTGGATTAAAAGCGTTTCTGTTGAACGCCAATTCCCAAACCGAATTAATATTAAGATTAAAGAACGCAAACCTATTGCAATCTGGCAACTTAATAAAAAACACTATATTATTGATAAAAATGGAACAGTTATCACAGATAAAGACATAGAAAAATTTTCATATCTAAAAACTGTGGTTGGTAAAGATGCCAATAAAAAGGCTGTATCGTTCTTAAAGCTTATTGCATCTGACCCTGCAATGTCACAAATTGTGGAGGCAGGTGTATATGTTTCTAAACGAAGGTGGGATTTACTTATCCTTGATAAGGTTACGGTTAAATTACCAGCCTATGACGCAAAAAATGCTTGGCTTGTTCTTGGTAAATATGCCAGAGAGAAAAACCTTCTTGCACGACCAATAAGTGTTATTGATATGCGTGTACCAAAAAAGATCTTCATTAAAATGAAGAAAAAAAGTAAAAAGAAAATTTAAGGGTATTTTAAATGGCTTTTACAAAAACAATCACCGCCCTTGATGTGGGAACATATAAAATCACTTGTATAACGGGTGAAGTTGGTTCAAACGGTACTGTAAAAATTAATAAAGTTGCAACCGTTGCTTCACAAGGTATGTCAGGTGGTATGATTAATGACATAGCAAAAGCAAAAAAATCAATTACATCGTGTATTGATGCCATTGAAAAGAAACAAGGTTTCCGTGTAAAAGATTTACACCTAACAATATCTGGGTTACAACCGAATTGCCATTCAGTAAAAGAAACTGTTAAAGTTGGTGGAAAACGCGTATCAAATAACGATGTAAACAGATTACTTAAATTATGTAAGTCAAAAGTCCACGATACGGACACCCCATTATTACACGCAACACCACTTTCATATTTTGTTGATGGACACCCAACGGACAACCCTGTTGGTTTAATTGGCAAAGAATTATCAATTAAAATCACATTGACAACTTGTGATGCATATTCAATTAAGAACATTAAAAGCTTGCTTGAACATTGTGATATTAATGTAAAAGAAATTGCCTTTGATGGTTATATGGCGGCAATCGGTTGCCTTGATAAAGAAGAAAAAGATTTATTCACCGCTGTTATTAATATCGGCAGTGAAACAACATCTGTTTCAATAATGTATAAAGGTAAATTTGTTGCTTGTTCCAGTTTCAATATTTCTGGTGATAATATTACCAATGATATTTTATCAACAACTGCCACTTCAAAGATGGAAGCAGAACAAATTAAAATTAAACATGCCCACGCCGTATTAAGCAATTCAATTGCCATTCAAAATCCAATTGAATTTCATCGTGCGGGTGAAAAAAATACTGTACCTAGTACAATTAACACTTCTACAATTACGGAAATTGTCCAACGCAGGCTGGAAGAAATATTTGATAAATGTAAGCAAGCACCATACTTTGCAAATGCAGACAGAATTATCTTAACTGGCGGTTCAGCAAAGATTGAAAATATTGCTGAACTTTGTCGTTTGTATTTAAAGAAACCATCGCGAATTGGCACACCAAATAATGTGATTAATTTACCAAGTGATTATAACAATTCAATGTATACAACAACGGTTGGTTTATTACGCCACAGTGGTCTAAACAGACCAACAGAAGAAAGCGAACTTGTTGACAAAGAAACCCTGCAAGAAGGCAGTCTTATCACAAGATTGATTAATTGGGTTAAGACAGAGCTTTAATAGGCAACATTCTTATCCCCCCTGTATTCATAATCCCCCCTATAAACATAATCCATAAAAATGGATTAATATTTTTTATACTTAAAGGGGGGTTTAAAAGCCCCCTACTCTTTTCAAAAAAAGTTTTTTTTTCAGACAAAAAATCGCTAAAAACTGCGAAAAATCGTGATTTTAAGCATCATATATATTGTGCTTCGGGGGGCTTTTTAATACTATATATATGAATTTTTTAACATTTTTGCTTGTTTTTATGTTTTTAAAAGTATATCATTAATATAAATATATATTTTAACATTAATTTTTAAGGGCTTTTAACATGTTAGATATCACTACTTCAGATGTAACGAAGAAAAATACTCCAAGAATCGTTGTGATTGGTGCGGGCGGTGCCGGTGGCAATGCAATCAATAATATGATTACAGAACACTTACAAGGCTGTGAATTCGTTGTTTGTAATACGGACGCACAAGCATTGGAACATTCCCTAGCGGATAAAAAATTCCAAATCGGTGAAGAAGTTACCGGTGGTTTAGGTGCAGGTGCGAACCCAGAAGTTGGTCGTATGTCTGCCGAAGAAAACATTGAAGAAATCTCTAATTACATTGACGGTGCCAACATGGTATTTATTGCCAATGGTATGGGTGGTGGTACTGGTACTGGTTCTGCCCCTGTTATTGCCCGTGCAGCACGTGAAAAAGGCATATTAACAATTGGCGTTGTAACAAAGCCTTTTGGTTTTGAAGGTACTGTTCGTATGCGTCAAGCAAACGAAGGTATTGAAGAATTACAAAAGTATGTTGATACATTAATTGTTATTCCAAACGAAAACTTACACGCAGAAGTTTCTGAGACAACTTCACTTGAAGACGCATTCAAAAAAATTGACCGTGTATTATTACTTGCGGTTCAAGGCGTGACTGATTTAATGGTTAAACCTGGTAAAATCAACCTTGACTTTAATGACATCAGAACTGTTATGCTTGAAAAAGGCAAAGCAATGATGGGTGTTGGTGAAGCATCAAGGGCAGAACAAGGTAGCGAAGCATCTATTAATGCGGCGGAACTTGCAATTCACAACCGTTTACTTGATAACGATAATATGCGTGGTGCTAAATCGGTTATTATTAACTTCACTGCATCAAAAGACTTATCATTAAACGAAGTTTCTGTTGCGGTTAACCGTGTTCGTGAAGAAATTGATCCAGATGCTGGTATCTTCTTTGGTCAAACAATTGATGAAAGCATGGGCGATGTAATTCGTATATCTATCGTTGCAACTGGTATTGATGTGAATGCTGATACTATTACAGCACCAAATTTTGACACAGAAACGAAAAACCACGATGCAATTTGGCAAGATGCTGGTTCTGAAACAACTGAAACTGATGACTTCCTAGCATCTGTATACAATGTTAACGAAGATACACCATCTGAACCTGAAATGGTTGAAGAAACTGTATCATCGGAAGAATTCGTATCTGAAGCTAATATTGAAACTTCTGCACCTGAAATCGCAGAAGAAGCAACTGTTGAATCAATGACGGAAGAAGTATCTGCTGAACCTTCTTTACCACAAAGTGAAGAAGAATACAGCTCAATCGACCCATTCATTGAAGCGGATATGGCAAATGCAACACGCGAAGGTGGTGCAGTTGAAACAGCCGAAGAAGAAACAGCTGAAGAAAAAGTTGGTTTCTTTAAGAAAATCTTTGGCAGTATTAAAGCAAATGACGAAACTGTAAGAACAGAACCTATCTTGGAAGATGCGGAAGAAGAAACTACATCTACTTCATCTGCACCTGCAACTGCGGTTACATCTGATGGCAGATTAGCCCTTGAACAAACTCAAGAAGAAGAAGATATGGAAATCCCATCGTTCTTAAGAAAACAGTTAAACTAATTTGTGATTGTGTTTTCATAAAAAAACTACCGCCCCACTGGGGCGGTTTTTTTATAAGGGTTTAAATTTATGAGCGACTACGACAAGTAGTCATAAAGCGAACAAATACGAAGTGTAATATTTCGTATAACTTAATCTATTTTAATGAGTCTAGTACCAAGTATTTGTGAGCGACTACGACAAGTAGTCATAAAGCGAACAAATACGAAGTGTAATATTTCGTATAACTTAATCTATTTTAATGAGTCTAGTACCAAGTATTTGTGAGCGACTACGACAAGTAGTCATAAAGCGAACAAATACGAAGTGTAATAGACCATTAAAATAGATTAATTATTTAAGGTAGTCAGTGAAACGCTTAAATAAATAGTGTGAGTCTTGTGGACCCGGTGAAGCTTCTGGGTGGTATTGTACTGAAAAGACTGGCTTGTCTTTGATACAAATTCCCGCCAGTGTTCCATCAAATAAGCTGAAGTGTGTTGCTTCTACATTATCTGGTAATGTATCTTTGTTTACAACGAAACCGTGGTTTTGTGATGTAATTTCAACTTTACCAGTTGTTAAGTCTTTGATTGGGTGGTTTGCACCGCGGTGTCCCAAGTGCATTTTTTCTGTTTTCGCACCAAGGGCTAATGCCAACATTTGGTGACCAAGACAGATACCAAAGATTGGTTTGCCGCTTGCGATTAATTCTTGAATCACTGGAACTGAATATTCCCCCGTTGCCGCAGGGTCACCCGGACCATTTGATAAAAATACACCATCTGGGTTGTATGCAAGGATGTCTTGTGCTGATGTTGTTGCTGGAACAACTGTAATTTTACAACCTTGTGAAGCAAGGTTTCTTAAAATATTTCTTTTGATACCATAATCAATGGCAACGATATGATGTTTTGCATCTTTTACTTCGCCGTGACCTTCGCCCAATTTCCAAAGGCTTTCATTCCATTCATATGGTTTTTCACAACTTACATCTTTGGCTAAGTCAAGACCTTCAAGTCCAGACCAAGATTTTGCCATATCATATAATTTATCTAAATCAAAATTACCCGACTTGTCGTGGCAAATCACACCATTTGGTGCGCCGTTATCACGAATTATTGCCGTTAATGCACGGGTATCAACACCAGTGATTGCCGGTATATTATGTTTCTTTAGCCATTCATCAAAGCCAGCCATATTACGCCAGTTTGAAGGTTGTGTAATATCAGTACTTAATACCGCACCACAAGAAACTGGTTTTTCGCTTTCAATGTCTTCGTCATTTGTACCAACATTACCAATATGTGGGAATGTGAATGTAATTGATTGCCCCGCATACGATGGGTCAGTCATTATTTCTTGGTATCCAGTGATTGAAGTATTAAAACAGATTTCTGAAACTGTTGTTGTTTCCGCACCAGCACCGTAACCAAAGATTACTTCACCATTATCTAAAACCAGCACCGCTGTTGCATCATTTGGGATATTCTTTTTATCAATATTTAATGTCATTTTATCTATATTCCTACTACTTTGATAAATTACCCCATACTATTACTATTTTATCCTTTTGTCAAACCACAATTGGGTGTATAATTAGCATAATTTACAACAATTTAAGGATAAAAAATGCGTGATATTATCAACAATGCAATGAAAACCGCTATGAAAGAAAAACAAAGCGAAAAATTACTAGTTATTCGTGCCATTAATGCCAAAATTAAAGATGCGGATATTAACGCCCGTTCAAAAGGCAACAATGATGGTGTGAATGATTCGGAAGTACTTGGCTTATTGCAAAATATGGTCAAACAACGCAAAGAATCTATTAAAATGTATACGGAAGGCAACCGCCCAGAACTAGCAGAAAAAGAACAAGCGGAAATTGAAATTATTAATGAATTTTTACCTGAAATGATGTCAGACGAAGAAACGGAAAAGGCAGTAAGCGAAGCAATCGGTGAAACTGGTGCGTCTTCAATGGCGGATATGGGTAAAGTAATGGGTATTTTAAAATCAAAATATTCTGGTTCATTGGATATGGGTAAAGCATCGGGGATTATTAAATCAAAATTATCATAAGGTGTTTTGACAAAGGTAATTAAATGCTAAACAGAATACTGTTATCAACAATAGTAATATTATCATTAACTTTTTTTGCTGAAGTCTATTTTAAAATAACTGTAGCAAACCAAACTTGGACTAAAACCGCGGGATTTTTAACGGAAGACAAACGATTTTACCCCCGTTATGCAACAAAAAATGCCAGTGATACATCAAAGGTAATAATTCCAAACGCATCTGATAAAACAATTATTATATATAATCACGGAACAACGGATTCTTGGTTAAAAGAAAACTGTGATGCCAATTTCAACCAAATGCCCGCAAGGTATAAAAAATTACAAAATAAGGACACGGTGTTTTATTACCTTTGTTCAACTGTAACCGATTATGATAAACCAGGGACATATACAGAGCGTCGCACAGTTGAGATTTCAGCCCTGCTAGACAAATTAATTAACGCAGGTGTAAAGCCAAAAAACATTTTCATAATTGCCCATTCATCTGGTTCGTGGGCAACACTATTATTAAATAAACAGCAAAAGAAAAAATTTAACGCTTTCTTTTTAACTGCACCTGCAATGGCGGGGAAAGTTGCAGAAATGAATACAAGACCTTTGTATAAAAAGGCATATTATCAACACTTAGATAAATTTAACCATACCCCACAAAAAGGGATAATTGTATTTTACACAAAAGACCGTTGGGTAAGGCAATCTGATTGGAATAATTTTAAGCAAAACCATTCATCAAATGTAGATTTTTATACATACAGATGTTTAAGGGGACATTTTTCAAGTTGTAATTCTTATAACCATATAAAAGTAATAAAACAATTTATGAAAAAATCTAGACAAGGCAAAAGATAAAAATTCCTTGACTAAATAAGGGGTTTTCTATATATATAAGCCATTATATGATTCTTTGGAACATATATATAGAGTATATAAGATGCTATTTGAGGTTCATAAGTATTTGTTTTATTTAAATAAATCACCGTAAAATGCGAATTTGAGTAGAAGGGTGTACAATTATGTATGCAATTATCAAAACTGGTGGCAAACAGTATAAAGTAGCCAAAGGCGATGTAATTCGCGTTGAAAAAGTTGACGCTGAAGCGGGCAAATCTATTACAATTGACGAAGTATTAATGATTGGTGGCGAAAAGCCAGTTGTTGGTGCACCAGTTGTTAAAGGCGCAAGCGTTAAGGCTGAGGTTGTTGAGCAAACTCGTAACAAAAAAATTATTATTTTCAAGAAAAAGCGTCGTCACAATTACCGTCGCAAAAATGGACACCGTCAACCGGTATCTATCTTGAAAATTACAGATATTAAAGCATAAGGAAAGGAATTAACAATGGCACATAAGAAAGCTGGCGGTAGTTCAAGAAACGGTCGTGACTCAGAAGGTCGCAGATTAGGCGTAAAAAAATACGGTGGTGAAAAAGTAGTTCCTGGCAACATTATTGTTCGTCAACGCGGTACTAAGTTTTACCCAGGTAAAAATGTTGGTATGGGTAAAGACCACACATTATTTGCAACAGTAGAAGGCAATGTTTTATTTAAGAAAACAAGAGCCCGTACAACTGTTGAAATTACACCTGTAAATTAATCTTGTACTAGGTTTACATATAAAAGGCAGGAAGTGTTATCATTTCCTGCTTTTTTTTAATTAATAAAGATATTAAGATAATACTATGAAGTTTTTAGACCAAGTAAAAATACACGCAAAAAGCGGTGATGGTGGCGGTGGTTCCGTTTCATTCCGTCGTGAAAAATACATTGAGTTCGGCGGACCAAACGGTGGTGATGGCGGTCGTGGTGGCGATGTATGGGTTGAAGCCGTTGCGGGTCTTAATACACTTATTGATTATCGTTATACACAACACTTTAAAGCCAAAAACGGCAACGGTGGTATGGGGCGTGACAGACACGGTGCTGATGGTCAAGATATTATATTAAAAGTCCCTGTGGGTACAGAAGTACTAGCCGAAGACGGTGAAACAGTTATTGCCGATATGCTAGAAGTCGGTCAAAGATTCCGCCTGTTAAAAGGTGGTGATGGTGGTCGTGGTAATGCGTCATTTAAAACATCAACCAACCAAGCACCACGCAAATTTGAACCGGGCTGGCCTGGGGAAAATATGTGGATTTGGCTTCGCCTTAAATTAATTGCCGATGTGGGATTATTGGGGTTACCAAATGCGGGTAAGTCAACTTTCCTTTCACAGGTTTCAAGGGCAAGACCAAAGGTTGCCGATTATCCATTTACAACCCTGCACCCAAACCTTGGGGTGGTTTACATTGACCAAAGGGAATTTGTTATTGCCGA
Source organism: Alphaproteobacteria bacterium (assembly GCA_049615605.1). Lineage (GTDB taxonomy): Bacteria > Pseudomonadota > Alphaproteobacteria > JAQWUY01 > JAQWUY01 > JAQWUY01. Next base: position 24,113 of record JBMZFW010000003.1, read on the forward strand.
TATCCCTGGAATTATTGAAGGGGCAAGCGAAGGTCAAGGTCTTGGCACAAGGTTCCTTGGGCATGTGACAAGATGCGGTGCGTTATTACACCTTATTGACGGCACCGATGAAAATGTTGTTGAAGCATATCAAACAATCCGCCGTGAAGTGGAAAAATATGGCGATGAACTGGCGGATAAAAAAGAAATCGTTGTAATTAACAAGATTGATGCACTTATCCCTGAATTCATTGAAGAAATGGAACAGCAATTATCACAAGTAACAAAAGCCCCTATTATGACAATGTCGGGTGTTACAAATGAAAATGTGGAACAAGTTGTCCGCCGTCTTCACAATATGGTTTTATCAGAAAAAAAAGAAGCTGAAATTAAAAAACAAGAAGAAGAAGGAAGTACTGAACCTTGGCAACCTTAAACAAAAAGATTGGTTTACTTGGCGGTTCGTTTAATCCAGCCCACGCTGGACACTTGGAAATATCTTTGTCTGTTGTTAAAGAACTTGGGATTGATGAAATATGGTGGATTATTACCAGTAACAATCCATTCAAAAATAAAAGTCATTACTTACCACTTGAAGAACGAAAATCTATAGCTAGTCAAATTATTAAAGACGCCCCCATTGTTATCAAAGAATTTGAAAGTCAATTAAACAGCCCGTATACCATTGATTTAATCAATCATATTACGGAAAATTCAGATGATAAGTTTGTTTGGATAATGGGGTCTGATAATGTGAGTGAATTTAAAGATTGGCACAAACCAAATGAAATATTATCAAGTGTTAAAGTTGCAATCTGTAATCGTCCAGACTATGAACTAAACGACAATAACTTGCAAGATGGTTTAGGTTGTGATACAAACCTTATTTTTAAAGGAAATACAGCTGATTTTATGGAAAGTGATACAACACAAATCATATACATAAAATCAACAAACAACAAAATTTCGTCAACATCTATTCGTAAAGAGGCTTAACATGGCAAAAAACACTGAATTAATGGAACTTATCCGCAATACCATTGACATCAATAAAGGCAGTGATATTACGGTAATTGATATGGAAGGCAAAGCGGACTTTGCCGATTATATGATTATTGCAACAGGTAATTCAGGGCGTCAATGTAATGCCCTTTCACGTTATGTAGAAGACGAATTAAGAAAAACAGGATTCAAAGAAACGTTAATTTCTGGTAAAACCAACGGTGATTGGGTTGCGATGGATTGTGGTGATGTTGTTGTACACTTATTCCGTCAAGAAGTGCGTGAATTTTACGACCTTGAAAAATTATGGCTTGACCCACCAAAAATTTCTGAATAAATAATGGCTTGGAATATAATTGCAATTGGTAAGATAAAAAATAGTCCTGAATTGGAACTATGCAATCGTTATATTCAAAGATGCCAAACTCCGATTAATATTATTGAACTGGAAGAAAAGAAACCACTTCCAGAAGATAAATTAAAATCAAAAGAAGCGGAACTTATTTTAAGCAAGATTCCAGATAATGCGGTTGTGGTTGCACTTGATGAAACAGGTAAATCATTCACCAGCCCAGAACTATCACAAAAAATTAATGAATTTGACGGTGATATATACTTTGTAATCGGTGGTGCATTTGGTTTAGATAAACAAATAAAACAAAGGGCAAACTTATTATTATCATTTGGGAAAATGACCCTGCCGCATATGATGGTAAGGGCAATTGTTTGCGAACAATTATACCGCGTTCGTACAATCTTAGATAACCACCCATATCACAAGATTTAAAGTTTTATTTTCTGCCTTTTTTTGCTATTATATTTATAAATAATTTTTATAGGGGATAATAATGACAAAAAAACCTGTGGTTTTATGTATTCTTGATGGTTGGGGTGATGAAAAATCACTGGAATTCAATGCCCCAAAAATTGCAAACACCCCTAATTTTGACAAACTGTTAAATAATTATCCTAGCTCACATTTAAAGGCATGCGGTTTGGCGGTTGGTTTGCCCGAAGGTCAAATGGGTAATTCGGAAGTTGGGCATATGAATATTGGGGCGGGGCGTATTGTTATGCAAACTTTGCCAAGAATTGATAAATCTTGTGCAAATAAATCTTTTACGGATGAAGAAGCCTTTAAAAACTTTATTAATGATTTAAAGCAATCTGGTGGAACAGCACACTTAATGGGATTGGTTTCAAATGGTGGTGTTCACGCCCACATTAACCATATGACTGCCTTTGCCAATGAAATTATTAAACAAGGTGTTGATGTAAAACTTCATGTATTTACCGACGGTCGTGATACGGCACCTGCCATATCCGACAAAGTATTAAATGAATTACAATCAAAAACAAAAGCCCCTATTGTCACAGTGTCTGGTCGTTATTGGGCGATGGACAGGGACAATAATTGGGACAGAGTGAAATTGGCAACCGATGTAATTGCACACGGTATCAATAACACTGACAACCCAATAGCGGACAATCCAGCTGAACTGGCAAAGTCATCTATTGCAAATGGCACAACAGACGAATTCATTAAACCAACAGTTATTGGCGATTATGACGGGTTAAAAGATGGCGATGGTATCTTTTGCACTAACTTTCGCACCGACCGTGCAAGACAAATTTTATCCGCCCTGCTAGATTCAGAATTTGATGAATACGATGCTCACAACACAAAAATTGCAAGTGCTTGCGGAGTGGTAAGTTATTCATACAAGCACGATGAATATATGGAAACTATATTTAAACCAATTCCAATAACAAATACATTGGGTGAAGTTGTATCCCGTGCAGGATTAAAACAAATAAGAACTGCCGAAACAGAGAAATATCCACATGTGACATTCTTTTTAAACGGTGGCGAAGAAACGGAATTCCAAGGCGAAGAAAGATTATTATCAAACAGCCCAAAGGTTGCAACTTATGACTTAAAACCAGAAATGAGCGCTTATGATGTTGCCGAAAATCTTGTTAACAGGTTATCGCTTGGTGATATTGATATGGTTGTATTAAACTTTGCCAACCCTGATATGGTTGGTCATACGGGCATATTGGACGCGGCGGTTAAGGCGTGCGAAGCGGTTGATGAATGCCTTGGTAAAGTATGGACGGAAGTTGAAAAACAAAATGGTGTTTTACTTGTAACCGCCGACCATGGAAATTGCGATATTATGTACGATGTGGAAAAAGACGAACCACATACGGCACACACCCTTAATCCAGTAAACTTTATTGTTGCTGGTGGTGGTGATATTGAATTAAACGATGGTGTGTTGGGTGATATTGCCCCGACAATGTTATATTTATTGGGTGTAGAAAAGCCAACGGAAATGACTGGGGAAAACCTTATAAAATGTTAAAAAGGTTTTTATTAATTGTTATTGCTTCGCTTGTTGTTGGTTCATATTCATTTGCCAATGACACAGATGAATTAATTAAAAATCAAAAAGATTTAGACAAAATCCAAGTTGAAAAATCAAACCAAATAAAATTAAAAAAGAAAATTAAGCAAGAAATTAATCGATTGCAAACCCTTACAAAAAATATTGCAAAGCAAAGCCAAGAATATGAAAAGCAACTTTCTTTATTGGAACAAAATATTTCTTCGCTTAATGAAGAATATGATACAAAGCTTGCCCAATTAAGAATTCAGACAAAGAAACTTGCATCTATTATATTAACCGCACAAAAAATTTCCAATCACCCAGAAACATCTATATTCCTGTACCCAGGCTCATCTAAAAAAGCTGTGCAAAGCACTTTTATATTAAAAATGTTATTAAAAGATATTGAAAAAACTAGGACAAGTGTACAAAACAACCTAGCCGACCTAGAAGAAATGCAAAAAGCACTAAGCGTTAAACAAGACGGGTTCTTGCAGAAACAAAAGCAACTAGCAAAAAATAATAAAAAGCTAAAATATGAACTTGGTAATAAAAAATTATTAGAACAGAAATCTAATAAAAAGATTTCTTCATTGGAAGAAAAGTCTAAAAAACTTTCTAAGAAAATTAAAAATATAAAAGACTTCCTTGAAAAAGTTGAAGCGGAACGAAGAAAGCGTAATAAACAAAGATTAAATAAGCCTGTGTCAATTAAGAAATTCCCACGCTCTGGTCGTATATCAAGCCCTGTTTCAGGTAAGATAACAAAATCATTTAATTCAAAGACTGTGTCTGGTAAAAAGCATACTGGCATCACAATCCAAGCCCGTGGTGGTGCAATGGTAATTGCCCCATTTGATGGTTATATTGCATATGCTGATAAATTTAAACAATTGGGCAATGTTGTTATCATTTCCCACGAAGGCGGTTATAATAGTGTGTTAATTGGTCTTAATGAAATATACGCGAAAAAAGGTACTTGGGTATTAACAGATGAACCAATTGGTTCACTGCCAAAAGGTAATCCAAAGCTCCAATATGAAATTAGGTATGGCACAAAAGCGTTAAATCCATTAAGATGGGTAGATAAGAAAATGTTAAGGAGATAATCTTATGAAAAAGTTAGCTAAAGTAGTACTTGCATTATCAATGGTAGGTGCTATTTCAACATATAGTTTCGCCAACAAAGATAATAGTGATTTTTTCCAAAAATCTGAAAAATTTGTACAAGTTTTAAGAATTATTAAAAATGTTTATGTAGAAGAAAAATCTTACAAAGAATTATTTGACCATGCCATTCAAGGTATGCTTACAAAACTTGACCCACATTCAGCTTACTTAACAGAAGATGACTTTGATAAATCAGAAGAATCAACATCTGGTAAATTTGCGGGCGTTGGTATGACTGTTGAAAAAGATGAAAAAACTGGCTTCATTCGTGTTGTATCGCCTATTCACGGCACACCTGCGGAAAAAGCGGGTATGAAATCAGGTGACCTTGTAATTAAAATCGCAGACACATTCACTGATTCACTTCCATTTAAAGATGGGGTTAATATGCTTCGCGGTAAACCAAAAACAAAGGTAACAATTAAAGTATGGCGTGGTAAACAAGAACCATTTGATGTAACAATTACCCGTGCGATTATTAAAGTACCAAGCATTAAAGCCGAATTACTTGATAACAATATCGGTCACATAAGAATTATTCAATTCCAAGAAAAAACAACAGCTGATCTTAAAAATGAAATTAAGAAACTTAATAAAAAATCTAAGAATAAGATAAGAGGCTTCATTATTGACCTTCGCAATAATCCAGGTGGATTATTATCAGAAGCAATCAGCATATCTGATTCATTTCTTAACAAAGGGGAAATTGTTTCAATTCGTGGTCGTAACAAAGAAAATGCTCGCAGATGGAATGCAAAAAAAGGTGACTTAACAAATAATAAACCAATCGTTGTTCTTGTTAACCGTGGTTCGGCATCTGCATCTGAAATTGTTGCTGGCGCATTACAAGACCACAAACGTGCAATTATTGTTGGCGATAAGACTTTTGGTAAAGGTTCTGTTCAATCAATAATTCCAATTGGTGAAAAAGAGTCTGTTAAATTAACAACGGCTAGATATTACACACCAAGCGGTCGCAGTATCCAAAAACTAGGCATTGTTCCAGACATTAGAATTCCAAACCTTATTATTGAAAAAGAACTGGATGACTTTGAATATGGTGAAGACAAATTATCTGGTGCAATTGATAATCCACAAAAAGACAAAAAAGATGGTAAAAAAGTTTCTGTAAATGATAAACTAAAAGAAAAAGAAACTGGCAAGCCTGTAAAAAATCAAAGCTTAAATATTACTGATTATTCACTTGCTAGGGCTATTGATATTCTTGAAACTGTTATATTAACGAATGTCAAAAGATAACCGACCATATCGCCCCAATGTGGGAATAATGTTATTAAACAATGACATGTCTATGGTATGGGTTGGTTCACGCATTGACATGCCAAGCCCATATTGGCAAATGCCACAAGGTGGGGTTGATGACGGCGAAGACATTGAAACAGCAATGTGGCGTGAATTAATGGAAGAAATCGGTGTCTCTAAATCCGATGCTGAAATAATTGATTATCACAAAGATTGGATAATGTATGATTTACCACAAGATATTTCACATAAATTATGGGACGGAAAATATCGTGGGCAAAAACAAAAGTGGTTTGTGTTAAGATTAACCGCTGATGACAGTGTAATTAACATTGCAACAGATGAACCAGAATTTAATGAATGGAAATGGTCAAACACCCACGATTTAATTGAAAATATAGTACCGTTTAAAAAAGATGTATACAAACAAATCGCAAAAGATTTTTCAAAACATTTAAAATAATACTTTTTGTTTTTGGTAAATTATTATGTATGTAATAATAGTACAGAAAGCTATATACTAGCCAAGCAAATAAAACAGCAGATAACTATCTATTTATAAGCGTAGATATTATTCCGTGTAGCATTTTTAATTCTTGCTCATTTAAGTCCGTACGATTGAATAAGTTATATATGTTTCTTTCAACTGTACTTTGCGCCCCTGCTGATTTAAAAAATCCACGCGGTTCTAGTTCACCTATAAGACGACTTACGAATTGTTGCTTGCTTTCACCTGTTGCCAGTTGATAATCTGGATCAAGACTTGGCATTGGGGCTTTATTATCATTTACATTAATCCACCAGTGCCATGATAACAATAATACGGCTTGCGAAATGTTTAATGATGTAAAATCTGGGTTTAATGGGGCGGTAATTACCGTATTGCATTGAGCGATATCTTGATTTGAAAGACCGCTTGCTTCACAACCGAATAATATACCAATACCAGTCCCCTGTTTTGATTGCTCAGCCATTTTAACACCCGCATCCATTGGGGTTAAGACTTCCACTTGCATTTGACGTGGGCGTGCGGTTGATGCATATACAAATTGTAAATCCGCCGTTGCGTCCGCCACTGTATCAAATATTTGAACCTCTGGCATTTGCTTTAAACAATCGGCTGATGTTGCCATTGCACGGCTTGATGGATAATGTTCACGCGGTTCAACCAATCGTAGCTGTTCAATACCACAATTATACATTGCACGTGCCGACATACCTATGTTTTCAGGCATTTGTGGTTTAACTAATATTACAATTGGTTTTTTCATTATAGTTATATATCATAAATAATAGTAAAAAAAAAGACTAAGTCAGCACTTACTTACCATTCTTTGGCAAAGCTAACAATTACAGCTCTAGAACGAATCATTTATGAAATTATAGATTCCATCCTTGCTTCAGATTACTTCCCCCCCCCTGTGTCCTTTTTTTTATATTTTAATAAAGCTTAAATAAATATGGAAGTATCATTATATGTTTAAGGGGCGTTACCCCGCTCACTTCACGACTTCGTATTGCTAGTTTGTCAAAACAACATATGTTGTTTTGCGGGATTTATTAACGCAGATATGCTTATTTGTATAACAGTATAATAGTTTGCAAGTATCAAGGGTATTGTTAGCGACGACGAACAAGTAGTCATAAAACAAACAAATGCGAAGTGCAGTTAACCATTAAAACCTATTTATTCCACTGTTACTGATTTGGCTAGGTTTCTTGGCTGGTCTACATCAGTCCCCTTTGCCAATGCACAATAATATGCAAGTAATTGTGCAGGAACGGAATATAATATTGGGGCAACTAGTTGATTAATCGTTGGAATACAGATTGCATCAAAATCAGTTGTTGTTAATTTACGCATTTTGGCGATGCCTTCTTCATCAGACATAAAGACAACTTTACCACCGCGAGCGATTGCTTCTTGAATATTACCTGCAGTTTTTTCAAACAGGTCATCGTTTGGACAGGTTGCGATAATTGGCACGCTGTCATCAATAAGGGCAATTGGTCCGTGTTTCATTTCGCCAGCTGGGTAGCCTTCGGCGTGAATGTAAGAGATTTCTTTTAATTTCAATGCACCTTCCATTGCGATTGGGTAATTTACCCCACGACCAAGGAATAATACATCTTTGGCTTCGGCAACACGGTTTGAGATTTCTTGAATTTCTGTGCCTTTGGTTAAGACTTCAGCAATTGTTGCGGGTAATTCCAATAATGCCGACACATAATCTTTTTCATCTTCGGCAGATAATTTACCAATACTTTTGCCGATTGATAATGCCATACACATAAGCACCGTTAACTGTGTTGTAAATGCTTTGGTTGATGCAACACCAATTTCTGGACCAGCCAAGGTTTGTAATACCGCATCGGATTCCCTTGCAATTGTGCTTTCAAGAACATTTACCACAGAAATAATTTTCTGCCCCTGTGATTTACAATATTTTAAGGCTTCCAAAGTATCCATAGTTTCGCCAGATTGTGAAACAAAAATAGCAACGCCATTTTTTGGCATTGGTGGTTCGCGGTAACGCATTTCGCTTGCCACATCAATTTCCACAGGAATTCGTGCAATCTTTTCAATCCAATACTTGGCAATTAAACCCGCATAATATGCCGTACCACAAGCGGAAATTGTTACCTTTTCAACCTTTGAAAAATCAATACCCAAGTCTGGGATTGTAATTGATTGTTCCGCAGGGTGAATATAACTAGCCAGTGTATCGCCAATTACCGTTGGTTGTTCGTGGATTTCTTTTTCCATATAATGGCGAAAGTTCCCTTTGCCCACGCTGTCGCCTGTTAATCCAGTTTGTACCACTGGGCGGTCAACAACATTGTTATCAATATCATAAATTTCAACATTGTCATTTGTGGCAACAACATAATCACCATCATTTAAATAACATATATCTTGTGTATAAGGGGCAAGTGCCAACGCATCAGAACCAAAATATTTTTCCCCATCGCCCAAACCAATGGCAAGTGGTGAACCAACACGCGCGCCAATCATAATATTTTCATGCCCTTTAAATATCATACAAAGTGCAAATGCACCTTTTAATTTTGGTAACATTTCCTGTACCGCTTGTAATGGTGTTTTACCCGCATTTAAAAACGAAGTTAACAAGTGAACAATAATTTCCGTATCTGTTTCAGATTCCATATCAGATGGGGTAAGACCAAGACCATCGGCAAGTTCGCGGTAATTTTCAATAATACCATTGTGTACAACCGCCACCTGTTCATTCATATGTGGGTGTGCGTTATTTTCACTTGGAACACCGTGTGTTGCCCAACGGGTGTGTCCAATCCCCATAGTTCCAGAAATTGGTTGTTCAGATATTACCTTTTCCAAGTTTACAATTTTACCAGATGCACGACGGCGTTGTAATTCCCCACCGCTTAATGTGGCAATACCTGTTGAATCATAACCGCGGTATTCTAGGCGACGCAATCCATCAACCAATAATTCCGATACTTCCGATTTACCAATAATTCCAATGATACCGCACATATTATTTCTTCTTTTGTTTTGCTTTGCGGAATAAGGCAGCCGCACCAGCAACATTTTCTTGGTTTGCACGGGCAATTACCAATGCATCTTTTTCCACATCTTTTGTCACAACTGAACCAGCACCAATTAATGCACCGTCTTGTACCGATACAGGCGAAACAAGGCAAGTATTTGAACCAACAAAGACTTCATCCCCCATATCAGTTGTTGTTTTTTCAAAGCCGTTGTAATTACAAGTAATAACACCCGCACCAATATTACAATCTTTGCCCATATTAGTATCGCCAATATAAGTTAAGTGATTAACTTTTGAACCTTTGCCAATTTTAGATTCTTTTACTTCAACAAAATTACCGATTTTGTTATTGCCTTCAAGTACCGCACCTGGGCGAAGCCTTGCATAAGGACCAACCACACTGTTTTCACCCACGATACATTTTTCAAGGTGTGAAAAAGCACGGATTGTACAGTTATCATTAATTTCAACGCCTGTACCAAACACAACATTTTGTTCAATGGTTACATCGCTTCCAATTTTTGTATCGTATGAAAAGTAAACTGTTTCAGGGGCTAATAAATGTGTGCCATTTTCAAGTGCGTTCATTCGCATATTGTATTGGAATAACGCTTCGGCTGTTACCAAGTCCATTTTTGAATCACAACCCATTACTTCGTTTTCATCGGCAATGGTATAGGCAACATTACCGCCATCAGCTTTTGCCAATTTGATAATATCAGTTAAATAATATTCGCCTTTTGCATTGTCATTATCAACCGCATCAATCAAATCAAATAACTTATCAGCACTTACCGCCATAATACCCGAATAACATAAATTTACTTGGCGTTGGTCGTCATCACATTCTTTGTCTTCAACGATTGCTTCAACGAATTCATCATCACCAACCATAATACGACCATATCCCGTTGGGTCTTGGGGTAAGAAACCAGCAATGGCAATTGTTGCACCTGCTTCGGCGCGTGTATCAATTAAATCCGTAATTGTTTCTGCATTAATAAGTGGGGTATCACCATTTAAAATTACAATAGTTTCAACTTTTTCTTTTTTAAAGAAGTCAGCACACACACCAACGGCTGATGCGGTACCGTTTGCGTCTTTTTGTAAAACCGCATTTGTTTCACCAATAACGGATTTTACTTCTTCTTGGTTATGTGGACCAACAACAACACAGCCCGTCTTTGGCGACAAAGAACCAACCGCATTTAAAACATGATTTATCATAGGAAGTCCCGCAACACTGTGCATTACTTTTGAAAGTGAAGACTTCATCCTAGTGCCACGACCAGCACCCATAATAACAAATCCAATATTAGCCATATTTAACCCCTTAAAAATTATATAAATAATATATAACCGTTACTATATAATAGCCATTAACAAAATATTACGATTTATTACAGTTTTAAAAGCTTGTCCAATTCACCCGATACATCAAGTGCCATTGTATCATCACAACCGCCAATATGCTTACCATCAATGAATACTTGTGGTACGGTTCTTGCATTTGGAACGCGGGCTTTCATCAATGCGTCATATTCAGGGTCTTCCCAAATATTATACGCTTTGTAATTAACACCTTTTTGTTCAAATAAAGATTTAACACGGTTGCAAAATCCGCAACCTTCACGCCAAAAAATTTCAACTTGTACCATTGGTAATTCCTTTTAAAAAATGATTTAAGATAAAAATAAAATAACATCACTTAATAAAGTTTAAAAGGACATTTTACATTTATTTAAATAAGGTATATTATTGTCAAAACAATTAAATAAGGAAACAATATGTTTAAAGCATTTTTCAAATCAAAACAGTGGGCATTATGGGCATACCTTGGTGGTGCATTATTATTCTTAGTGGTATTAACACAAGTATGGATTGCCACACAAATTAATGTTTGGTATGGGGAATTTTACAACATATTACAACAAGCCCAACAACATAAGTTATCTGACTTTTATGATTCAATGATTAAGTTTTCTTATCTGGCATTTCCTGCGGTAATTATTGGTACATTTGCCAATTACTTTACCCGTGTTTATGCACTTAAATGGCGTGAAGCAATGACTTTTTATTACCTGCCAAAATGGCGAAATGCAAAAGGTAATATTGAAGGGTCATCACAAAGAATCCAAGAAGATATTTTCCGCTTTGCCCGTATTGTGGAAAGTCTTGGTTTACAAGCATTAAAGGCAATACTTACACTTATTGCATTTATTCCAATTTTATACGGTTTGTCAAAGCATGTGAATTTACCAGTAATGACATTCTTAAATGATATTGATGGTGTACTTGTTTATATTTCATTATTAATAAGTATCGGTGGTATGGTTATCAGTTGGTATGTGGGTATATACCTGCCGAAACTGGAATACAACAATCAAAAGGTTGAAGCCGCATTCCGTAAAGAACTTGTTTATGCAGAAGACAATAAAAAATCTTATGGTGGCGATGAAACAATTTTTGAATTATTCACTGGCATAAAATACAACTATCACCGTCTGTACTTACACTATGGTTATTTTGATTTATGGGTAATTTTATATGCTCAATTTATGATTATTGCACCTTATCTTATTATGGCACCTAGCTTATTCACAGGTGCAATGGCACTGGGTGTATTAATTCAAACATCAAACGCATTTGGTAAAGTAAATGATAGCTTTTCATTACTTATCAACAACTGGACAACGATTACAGAACTTCGTTCAGTAAGATTAAGGCTTGTTGAATTTGAAAAACACATTGATATGAATACTAAATAATGAAATATATATTTAGTATATTATTTATTGTTTTTGGATTTAATTCTGCATTCGCCGATTTAAAAAAAGGTGATGTTATATCGGGCAGTGTATGGGTTATTGATGGTGATAGTCTTATCATCACCGCAAAAGACCATAAAAAATATGAAGTCCGCATATTTGGAATTAATGCTCCTGAATTATCAACTGACAAAGGGCAAGTTGCCAAAAGATTTATGATTAGATTGATTAAATCTGGCAACCGCCAAGCATCTTGTGAATTTATGGAATATGACAAATATAAAAGACATGTTGCCATATGTAATAACAGCAAAGGCGACTTAGCCGAAATAATGTTAAAGAACAAACAGGCTTGGTTATTTAAAAGATACCTGCATAAAGCGGATAAAAAGATTCAAAACAAATACAAACAAGCGGTTAAGTAATTACTTAATTAACTTTGCCCATTCTTGATTCATATCTGGTTGAATTTCATTAATTAATGCCCTTGCATCAATTGGACGGTCAATGTCAATTGATGGTAAAACCTTTACGGTTAATTCCGCTGATGGCAATGATGCCATTTCAATTAAAAATTCTTGGATTGGTTCAGTTCCCCACGACCCCATTCGGCGTTGTTCGGGCGTTGCCTTTTTACCAGATACTTTTGTATATGTAATAACAAGTGGCTGAATTGTTGCAGGTACAGTAAAGTTATCTTTGTTTAATGACCTAAGCAGTGCACTTTTAAATGGTAATAATAATGTGGCATCACTTGATGTTCCTTCGGGGAATATGGCAACATTTTTTCTTTGTTCCAATGCACTTGATACCGCATCAATATGATTACCCACATCTTTTCGTTGACGGTTAATAAGAATTTGCCCCGTGCGTTTCATTGCCCAACCAAATGGACCCCACGCACCCATTTCCGCCTTTGCCACAAAGCGAACATTGTACAATTGGAATATGGCAAGAATTTCCGCCAAGCCAAAGTGATTTGATAAAATAATAACTGGACGGTGTTTGTTTTTATATAAAGCCCCATCAACATTAAGTGTAATGCCAAAGATTTTTAACAATCCCCAAGCCCAGAATCTGCACAAATATATACGTTGTTTTTCTGGTAATGGTGCCAGTACAACCAAAATGCTTATTATTACCGAAT
>JBMZFW010000004.1:0-36199 GCA_049615605.1 Alphaproteobacteria bacterium
TGTGAATTAAAAGAATTACAAATTCGTGATGGTTTACATATCTTTGGCAACAGCCCAACTGGTATACAAAGGCGTGATTTATTAATTGCACTTACAAGGGCGGAAAGAAACGATGGTAAGGCGGGTAATCAATCATTGGTAAAGGCGATTGCAAATGATTTTGAACTGGGTATTAATCCGCTTGATTGTGATATGGGTGAAACTTACATAGGTAATAAACCAAATGAATTATTATATAATGAACTGGGTGATTGGCGAACAAATGGCGATACGATTGAACGCATTGAACAATACGCAATTGATTTACTTGATGAAAAAGTAAAACCACGAACTGAAAATATAAAAGCGGTTTATGAAAATATTTGTGAATATATTGCCCCGTTAATTGATGGTTGTGGCGACAATGAAATAAATGGATTGTTGACGGGATTAAATGGCGACTTTGTAAAGTCGGGTGCTTCGGGTGCGCCAACCCGCGGGCGAATTGATGTGTTGCCAACAGGTAAAAACTTTTACAGTGTGGATACAAGGGTTGTACCAACCCCTAGCGCGTGGAGCCTTGGTTGGAAATCAGCTGGACTTGTAATTGACAGGTACTTACAAGACCACGGCGAATATCCAAAAACTATTGCGGTTTCGGCTTGGGGTACGGCAAATATGCGTACTGGTGGTGATGATATTGCCCAAGTCCTTGCACTAATGGGGGCAAAACCAACTTGGGATAATACAACGGGCAAAGTAAACGGGTTTGAAATTATTCCCGTATCATTACTTGGTCGCCCAAGGGTTGATGTGGTGTTAAGGGTGTCTGGTTTCTTCCGTGATGCGTTTTCAAACTTAATGGACTTGGTTGATTCAGCGGTTCGTAAAATTGCCACACTTGATGAAGATTACAAAGACAATCCAATCAAGCAACGATACGACAATGATTTGCAAAAATACAAAGATACGGATAACCCAGAATTATTGGCAGGTGCAAGAGTATTTGGTTCAAAGCCGGGGGCTTATGGTGCGGGTATGCAAGCATTAATGGACGAAGGCATTTGGAATGATGACAAAGACTTAGCCGAAACATATATCAACTGGGGCGGTTATGCGTATGGCGGTGGGGTTTATGGTTCCGATTCAAAAGATATATTTATCCACAGATTAACTGATGTAGAAGCAGTCCTTCATAACCAAGATAACCGTGAACACGATATATTGGATAGTGATGATTATTATCAATTCCAAGGGGGAATGGCGTCCGCCATAAGGCATTACAGCGGTTCAAATCCAACCCTGTATCACAATGACCATTCAAAAGTTGATACCCCAGTGGTACGAAGCCTTAACGAAGAAATATCCCGCATTGTGCGTGGGCGTGCGTCAAATCCAAAATGGATTGAAAGCGTAATGCGTCACGGATACAAAGGTGCGTTTGAAATTTCCGCAACGGTGGATTACCTGTATGCATTTTCCGCAACATCAAGGGTGGTTGATGACCATCACTTTGACCAATTGTTTGATGCATATATTGAAAACGAAACAGTGCGAAACTTTTTGATTGAAAATAATTTTGATGCATACCAAGATATATTGTATAAATTTAAAGATGCAATTGACAGAAACCTATGGAATAAACAACTTAAAAACAGCACACAAGAAATACTAGAATCTTTATTGAAAGGATTAGACGATGACAGATAAATACGCACACCTAAGTGAAGAAGAAAGAACAGAACGCCACAATCAAAAAATGGCAAAGAAAAAAAATGCCCGTGATAAAATGTTATCACGCAAGACTAAAGAAAAAGGTCTTATTATGGTTCACACTGGTAAAGGCAAAGGCAAAACAACCGCCGCAATGGGCTTAGCTGTGCGTGCCATTGGTAATGATATGAAAATTGGTATTATCCAATTTGTAAAAGGTGCATGGTCAACGGGCGAAACAAAGATTTTTGAAAAATTCCCAGAACTTTGCACGATAAAAGCAATGGGCGAAGGCTTTACTTGGGAAACCCAAAATCGTGAACGCGATATTGAACTAGCCAACATTGCATGGAATGAAGCCAAAGAATTAATAAACGACCCAGAAATTAAAATGGTAATATTGGACGAAATTAACATTGTTCTTGCATACGAATATGTTGATTTAGAAGATGTAAAAAATACTTTAAAGAACAAAAGGGACGACCTGCATATAATATTAACAGGTCGCAAAGCCCACGATGATATTATTGAATTATCTGATTTAACAACAGAAATGGAAATGATAAAGCATCATTTCCAAAACGACATCAAAGCCCAATTAGGAATTGAATTTTAAATTTTAATTTTATTGGTCTATTACCTTCGTTTTTATTCACTCGGCTAGTAAATCTAGCCATCATTCATAAAAACTTGATTCTAGACTCAATAAAATCAAAATTACTTATTCCCAACTAGTTTAAATAAAAATTAGTTTTTAAGGATTTACTTTAAACACTATACTTCAAGCTATCACCAATACGGATTGCTTTGATATCTTTGGCAAGACCAGTTGTGCTTTCCGTTTCAACAAATACACCGCTTAATGTTGCGTTGTCTTCGGCTGGTTTATGTCTTTGCCTTGGTAATATTCCCATCATTCGTTTAAGGGCAATGTCTTTGTCCATACCAATAATGCTTTCATAAGAACCGCACATTCCCGCATCCGTTTGATAACCAGTCCCATTTTCAAGTATCCTTGTATCACCCGTTGGAATATGTGTGTGTGTACCAACAACCAATGATGCACGACCGTCTAAATACCAACCAACGCCTTGTTTTTCGCTGGTTGCTTCCGCGTGGAAGTCAAGCACCACCGCATCAAGTCCGCTTTTAATTGGGTTTGTGTCTGGAATTAATTTATCAATGCTGTCCCACGGATTGTCATAGCTTGGGTCCATAAACACACGCCCAAGAATATTGCATACAAGCACACGGTGTCCGCTTTTACTTTCAATTACTTGACCGCCTTTACCCGGGGCTGATTTTGAAATGTTATCAGGGCGAACAATTCGGCTTTCATCATCAATCCATTGATATATTTCCGAATTATCAAATGCGTGATTGCCAAGGGTAATACAATCAACCCCCATATCAAACAGGCTGTCTGCAATAGATTTGTTTATGCCAAATCCGTGTGCGGCATTTTCGCCATTAACAATAATAAAGTCTGGGTTAAGTGATTGTTTAAGCTCTGGTAAATAATTTTCCAAAGCTTTGCGACCTGCTTTGCCAACAATGTCGCCTAAGAATAAGATTTTCATTAAATTTTCTTTCTAAGTGCTGTATGTAGCACAGTTATATATGTATAGTTTTTGTGATTAAAAGTCAATGGTGTATGGCTTGCATGGGGAATTAGCGGGGCACAGTCCTTTTAACAAATAATGTCAATATATTGACAATAATTACATTTTTATCTTGAAATAGGCTTAGAATCTGTAATATTCTTAATAAATCATTAACGGTCAAAGTAGGGTTTGGCTAATATTAAAGTAAGGTTTAATAATGAATATACATGAATATCAAGCAAAGCAACTATTGCGTACATGCGGTGTTGCGGTTCCAAATGGTTCACCGGCTTTCACGGTGGAAGAAGCACAAAAAATAGCAAACGAATTATCAACTGATGTGGTTGTGGTTAAATCCCAAATCCACGCTGGTGGTCGTGGTGCCGGCAGGTTCAAAGACGATACATCTGATAAAGGCGGGGTAAGGGTTGTCCTTGACAAATCAACTGTCGCATCAGAAGCCGAAACAATGTTGGGTAAAATTCTTGTTACCAAACAAACGGGTGAAGTTGGCAAACAAGTAAACCGTCTATATATAGAAGAAGGTTCAAATATCGCAACTGAATTATACTTATCAATATTACTTGACCGTGCGGTTGGTAAATTAATGATAATGGCATCATCAGAAGGCGGTATGGATATTGAAGAAGTGGCGGAAGAAACGCCTGAAAAAATTATAAAACGCCATATTGAAATTTCTGGTATTACAGATGCGGATACAAAATATGTTGCCGATGGTCTTGGTATCCCAAGCAACTTAACAGCACAAGCGCAAGAATTTTTAACAAAGCTTTATAATGCTTATGTGGATTTGGACGCGGAAATGTTGGAAATTAATCCACTTGTTATTACCAAAGAAGACAAAATTATCGCACTTGATGCGAAAATGTCATTTGATGGCAACGCACTTTATCGTCATAAAGATGTTGCCGAATTAAAAGACGAAACAGAAGAAGATCCAATGGAACTGGAAGCATCGGATTGGGATTTAAACTATGTAAAACTTGATGGTCAAATTGGCTGTATGGTTAATGGTGCGGGTCTTGCGATGGCGACAATGGATATCATTAAATTAAAGGGTTCTGAACCTGCAAACTTCCTTGATGTTGGTGGTACTGCCACAACGGAAAGGGTTGCGGCTGCCTTTAAGATTATTCTGTCGGATAAAAATGTAAAAGGGATATTGGTTAATATCTTTGGCGGTATCGTTCGTTGTGATGTAATTGCAAAGGGCATTATTGATGCGGCGAAACAAGTTAACTTATCAGTGCCACTGGTGGTAAGGCTGGAAGGTACAAATGTTGAATTGGGTAAAGAATTACTGGCAAACAGTGATGTTGATTTAACCCCTGCGGATAACTTAGAAGATGCGGCTGAAAAAATTGTTGCATTGGTAAAGGGGGCATAAGATGTCAGTATTAATAAACAAAGATACAAAAGTTATTTGCCAAGGCTTCACTGGTGCACAAGGCACATTCCACAGTGAACAAGCAATTGCCTATGGCACAAAAATGGTTGGTGGTGTGACACCGAAAAAAGGCGGTCAAACGCACCTTGATTTACCAGTATTTGATACAGTCAAACAGGCTGTTGAAACAACACAAGCCGATGCATCAGTTATTTATGTTCCCCCTGCATTCGCAGGCAGTGCAATTATTGAAGCAGTTGAAGCGGAAGTTCCATTAATTGTGGCAATCACCGAAGGTATTCCAATCTTGGATATGGTTCGTGTAAAGGACGCCCTTAACGGTTCGGCTTCACGATTAATTGGTCCAAATTGTCCAGGGATTATTACACCAGATGAATGTAAAATTGGTATTATGCCAGGTCACATTCATAAAAAAGGTAAAATTGGAATCGTAAGTCGCTCTGGTACTTTAACTTATGAAGCGGTGCACCAAACAACAGTTGCTGGTCTTGGTCAATCAACTTGTATTGGTATTGGTGGCGACCCTGTAAATGGTACAAACTTTATTGATTGTCTTGATTTATTTTTAAATGATGAAGATACAGATGGTATTATTATGATTGGTGAAATTGGTGGTACTGCCGAAGAAGAAGCAGCCGAATACATCAAATCACATTCAATTAAAAAGCCAGTTGTTGGGTTTATTGCTGGTGTTACGGCACCTGCGGGGAAACGAATGGGGCACGCTGGTGCAATTATCAGCGGTGGTCAAGGTACGGCAACATCAAAAATTTCTGCGATGGAAAAAGCAGGCATTGCGGTAAGCCCAAGCCCATCAAGGCTTGGCGAAACAATGTTGGAAATTTTAAAGTAAGGATTGAACTATGAAATATTCAGGCGAATTATCATATTTATTTGGTTATAACGGTACATACCTTGCTGATTTATATGAAAAATATTTAAAAGATAAATCTAGCCTTGATGGCGAATGGTTGGAATTTTTTGATGGATTAAATGACGAAGATTCATCAGCCCTTCGTGATTTAAAAGGTGGTCGTGAAACCCGTGTAATTGGTGCAAATGACCGCAAAACAATTTCTGATATGTCATTTGATGCGGACGGCAATGATGTTGTTGGTACATTAAACGAAGCATTGGCAAGATTACAATCAGGCACTGGTTTAAATACAGCCGACACAAGACAGGCAACCCTTGATACAGCAAGGGCAATGTTGTTTATTCGTGGCTACAGATTGTTTGGTCACTTTAAAGCCGACCTTGATCCGCTTGGTATGCGTGATATGCAAAATATACCTGAACTTGACCCAGAAGAATATGGTTTTAATTTACAAACAGATATGGATAGACCAATTTTCCTTAATTATTCATTTGGTCTTGAAAGTGCGACACTTAGTGAAATTATAAATATTTGTCAAAAGTTATATTGTGGCAAAATTGGTTATGAATATTTACATATGGTTTCAAAGGCGGAAAAAGATTGGTTCCGTGAAAAAATTGAAGGGCAAAATAATTTAAGAACTATTAACCCTGGTAGCCATGCTAAGATTTTATCTAGACTAGTAGATACAAATTCATTTGAAATGTTCCTAGACAAAAAACACCGTGGTACAAAACGCTTTGGTCTTGATGGTGGTGAAAGTTTAGTTCCATTATTAGAACAAGTAATATTAAGAACTGGTGAGCAAGGTGTGAAAAGTATCGTTATGGGTATGGCACACCGTGGTCGTTTAAATATCTTGTGTAATGTTCTTAAAAAATCTTATGAAGCATTGTTTAGTGAATTCCTTGGTAATTCATCAAACCCTGATAATATCAATGCAAGTGGCGATGTGAAATATCACCTTGGTGCCAGTGGTGACAGGGAATTTGATACTTGTTCTGTACATTTATCGCTTGCCCCAAACCCAAGCCACTTAGAAGCGGTAAATACGGTTGTTCTTGGTAAGGTTGCGGCAAGGCAATATGAACAAGAAGATTACGAAGGCGATAAAAGTATGGCAATTTTACTGCACGGTGATGCGGCATTTATTGGTCAAGGTATCGTTGCGGAAACTTTTCTTTTATCACAACTTGATGGCTATAAAACAGGTGGTACGGTTCACGTTGTAATCAACAATCAAATCGGCTTTACAACAAAGCCATCTAAATCGCGTTCTTCACCATATTGTTCGGATATGGCAAAAACAATTGATGCACCAGTTATTCACGTAAATGGTGATGACCCAGAAGCTTGTATTTTTGCCGCAAGAATGGCTGCGGAATACCGTATGAAATTTAAAAAAGATATTGTTATTGATATGTGGTGTTACAGAAGACATGGTCACAACGAAAGTGATGAACCAATGTTTACCCAACCACTTATGTATGACAAAATTAAAAAACACCCAAGAACGGTTGATATTTATGCAAACCAATTAATTGAAAAAGGTATTATTACTAGCCAAGAATATGATTCAATGGTTAATAATATGGAACAAGAACTTGAAAATAGTTATGAAAGTGCAAAGACTTACAAACCAAATAAAGCCGACTGGTTATCTGGTAATTGGTCTGGACTTGCCATTGCCCCAACCAAAGATGAAATTCGCCGTGGGGAAACATTTGTTAGCAATGACTTGTATAACGAATTAACAACTGGCTTGGTAAAATATCCAAATGACTTTAATATTAATAGTAAGGTTAAAAAACGCCTTGAAACAATGCAAGAAAGTTTTGAATCAGGCAAAGGTATTGATTGGGCATCTGCCGAAGCACTTGCATTTGGTTCGTTAATGTTGGAATCAATTCCAGTTCGCTTATCTGGTGAAGACTGTGAACGCGGTACATTTTCACAAAGACACAGTGTTCTTAATGACCAACAAAACGAAGACAAATACATTCCATTAAATAATATTCGTCGTGGACAGGCAAAATTCCAAGTCCTTGACAGTCCGTTATCTGAATTTGGATTGCTTGGTTTTGAATATGGTTATGCGGCTGCAAATCCACAATCATTGGTGTTATGGGAAGCACAATTTGGTGATTTCGCCAATGGTGCACAGGTAATTATTGACCAATTTATTTCAAGTGGTGAAACAAAATGGCTTCGTATGAATGGTCTTGTTATGTTATTACCACACGGTTATGAAGGGCAAGGTCCTGAACATTCATCTGCACGCTTGGAAAGATATCTGCAATTATCAGCGGACGATAACTGGCAAGTTTGTAATTTAACAACACCTGCCAATTATTTCCACGCATTAAGAAGACAGATTAAACGAAACTTCCGTAAACCGCTTATTTTAATGACACCAAAATCATTACTGCGAAATAAGTTATGCGTTTCTGATAAAGAAAAGTTTTTAGATGGTTCGTTCTTCCACAGGTATTACCTTGATGAAAGTGAGAAAGATGGTTCACAACCAAAGAAAAGGGAAAATATAAAACGCGTTATTTTATGTTCGGGTAAGGTTTATTATGATTTAATTGAATACCGTGATGCGAACAAAATTAAAGACACGCATATTTTACGAATTGAACAATTGTATCCATTCCCACTTAACAGTTTGGCTAGTGAATTAAAGCATTATAAAAAGGCGGAAAAATTCATTTGGTGTCAAGAAGAACCAAAGAATGCAGGGGCGTGGCATTACATTGACCGCATATTGGAAGATTGTTTAATTAAAGCAAAATTAAAGAACAGTCGCCCTGTGTACGCGGGAAGACGCCCGTCTGCGTCAACGGCAACTGGTTTATTAAAAAATCACCAGATTGAACAAGAACAATTAATTAAAGAAGCTTTTGAAGTTTAAGGAGAAATTAAAATGACAATAGATGTTGTAATACCAGCACTTGGTGAATCAGTATCGGAAGCAACGATTGCTAAATTGCTTAAAAATGTAGGCGATAGCGTTAGTGTTGATGAAAATATTGTGGAATTGGAAACTGAAAAAGTAAGTATGGAAGTCCCAAGCCCAGTTGCAGGTACGATAATGAGTATTGAAGTGGCAGAAGGTCAAGATGTAGAAGTTGGTGCATTAATTTGTACGGTTGCCGAAGGTGAAGTATCTGAAAAACCAGCAAAGAAATCAGCACCTAAAAAGGCGGAACCAGTTAAAGAAGAAAAGGTTGAAGAAAAACCAGCATCAACACCAAAGACAAGCCCAGCTATTGCCCCATCGGCAAAGGTTGAAGCACAAAGCAAAGGCGTTGATTTAAATGCGGTTAAGCCAACTGGTGGACTTGGTAATATTACAAAGTCTGATGTGCAGGCGGTAAAACCATCAATGCCAAATACAGTTGAATCATCTGGTGAATTACCAGTTCGTCCAGCCGATGACAGGGGCGAAGAAATCGTACCAATGTCTAAGCTAAGAAAAGTAATTGCAAAACGCTTAAAAGATTCCCAAGACACGGCCGCATTACTTACAACATTTAACGAAGTTGATATGACACGCTTAATGGAACTTCGTGCAAAATACAAAGATACTTTTGAAAAGAAACACGGGACTCGTCTTGGTTTTATGGGCTTCTTTGTAAAGGCTGCGGTACAAGCATTAGAAGAATTACCAGCGGTAAATGCGGAAATTCACGGTGACAATATTATTTATAAAAATTATAAAGATATTGGTATCGCCGTTGGTTCACCGCAAGGTCTTGTTGTGCCAATTTTACGCAATGCGGAAACGATGTCGGTAATGGATGTTGAAACAAATATTGCGGACTTTGGTAATCGTGCAAAATCAGGTAAATTAACAATCAGTGAAATGACTGGTGGTACATTTACAATTACCAATGGTGGCGTATTCGGTTCAATGTTATCAACGCCAATTATTAACCCACCACAATCGGGCATATTGGGTCTTCATAAAATTGAAAAACGCCCAGTTGTTGTTGATGATGAAATTGTAATTCGTCAAATGATGTATGTGGCATTAACATATGACCACAGAATTATTGATGGGCGTGAAGCGGTAACATTCCTTGTTCGTATTAAGGAATTAATTGAAAATCCAGAAAGATTATTACTGGAAATTTAATTAGATAATATAATTATTATCGTTATCTGTTTTAATAATGTCTTCGCTTATTTTTTTACGAATACGGCTGATGTGTGTGGCAACGGTGTTGCTGTTTACATTGTCCGCATAACCCCAAACGATTTTTAATAATTCATTGTTTGAAAGCTTTTTGTTTTTAATTAAGGCAACAAATATATCCAGTTCTTTTTCTGTTAATGAATGCGATTTACCGTTGTGTTTTAATTCCATAGTATTTACGTGTAATTCAATGTCATTATGGATTAAGGGTTGTGATTTTGCGTTGTATTTAATTGTGTTTAACAGGTTATCAAGCTTTAATGGTAATTCAATATCTTTACCAAGAATAAGTACCGTTTTATTATTATCAGTTTCTTTGTCTGATATGATTAAATCAGAATTTATTTCGTCTGTAATTTCAATATGGGTATTGGCTAGTAATTCAGTCAGTACTTTTTTTATAACAGGGTCTGTGTTAATATATATTTTATTCATAACAATATTTTTAATTAGGTTAATTTATGTTGATAATAGTAAACGATAATCAGTTAATTTTAAACAATAAAGTATACAAGTGTGCTTTTGGCAAAAATGGTTTTACAGAAAACAAACAAGAAGGGGACAATAAAACCCCAATCGGTAAATGGAAATTAAACCGCTTGTTTTACCGTGCTGATAAAATTGATTTGCCACAAACAAAATTACCAACAACTGAAATTAATGAAAATATGGGTTGGTGTGATGATGTTAAAAGTGATAAATACAACCAACTTGTTGAATTGCCATTTGATTATTCACATGAAAAAATGTACCGCGGGGACGATGTATACGACATTGTTATTGAACTTGATTACAATATTAAAAACCCTGTAAAAGGTAATGGTTCTGCCATATTCTTTCATATTGCAAAGCCCGATTACACGGGTACAGAAGGCTGTATCGCCATTAATTTAAACGATATGCTTGAAATATTACCATACCTGGATAATGAAACAATTATGGAAATAAAAGGTTAATGTGAATGGGCTTCAAAGCCGATTAATTCCATACCAATCATACCCGCCATAATCACAAGAATAATTGCGGAAGCCAAGTGCATTTTTTGGTGATAACTGTTGTTGCGTAAAATCTTATTTACATTTTTGGCAAATAATCCCGCACCATAAAACCACAATACAGTAATGGCATTAAACCCAACAAAGAAGCTAAGGTATTCAGTTGTTGGTATTGTTTGTGCAATGGCTGAAATTGCCACAATATCTGCATAAATATGTGTGTTTAACCATACAATTGAAATGGCAAAAATAATGTCGTGTATTTTTGTATCCATACAGCAATTTGTTGTTTGACTGCGTTTGTATGATTTGTATGCTTCCCTTAATAAAATAACAATACCCAAAGTGCTGATTACAATTTCAAAAGTATGATTGTCTGGAATAAATGAACCAGACGCAAACAGGGCAAAGCCACTTGCAATCATACCAGATACAACAAATACGGTTGCCATTGGAAATGTGGACATATTTGCCATTCCACGGCTAAGTAAATATGTGATTTGTAATGTTGAACCCAGTAATAGTCCGCTATGGGCGATAAAACCAAGTAAAACTGTATCAAATGTAAGCATTATTATTCCTTATTTTTATTGATTGTCTGGGCTTATATTGATATAAAAAGCATAATTAATCAAGGTTATTGTAAAATAGCCATAAACCCCATAGTTTCTATTTACCAAATGGCTTTTTACTGGTATATTCTAAGTCTTAAAATAAAAACAAATAACTAGGTGATATAAATGACTAACGAACTATCTTTTGAAGATGCTGTTAAAGAACTTGAAAGTATCGTAAAACAACTTGAATCTGGCGACATAAAACTTGATGATGCAATTAAGGCTTATGAAAGGGGTGCGGAACTTAAAAACTTCTGTACGAAGAAGCTAGACGAAGCAATGGCAAAAGTTGAAAAAATTAATGTAGCAGACGGCAAAGCCACAACGGAAGAATTCCAAGGTTAATTTATGACTGCTATCCTTTCATCACTTTATCAATTGGATAAAAATATCCGTAAAATATTACAGGATGTTTTGAATGAACAAAACGCTGTTGCGCGTGTGCAACAGGCGTCAATTGATGCGGTAATGAATGGTGGTAAAAGACTGCGTCCATTCTTGGTTATGGAAACGGCAAAACTATTTGGCGTTAATGACCCAAGGGTTTTAAGGGTGGCAAGCGCCCTTGAATGTGTTCATTGTTATTCATTAGTTCACGATGATTTACCAGCAATGGATGATGATGATATGCGTCGTGGACAGCCGACAATTCATAAGAAATATGACGAAGCAACGGCAATCCTTGCAGGCGATGGTTTATTAACAGTTGCCTTTGAAATATTGGCTGATGAAAAAACTCATAAAGATGCAACAGTTCGTGCAAACTTATGCTTGGAACTTGCAAAGGCAAGTGGTCTTAACGGTATGGTTGGCGGACAGATGTATGATTTGGAAGCAGAAAATTCAAACGAACCACTTAACGAAGAAACAATTAGAAAAATTCAAGACCTTAAAACAGGCAAATTAATTTCTTGTGCGGTTGCAATGGGTTGTATTATGGGTGGTGCTGATAAAAAGGCAACGGATGCAATGGTAAGTTATGCCAAAAATATTGGTCTTGCATTCCAAGTGGCGGACGATTTATTGGACGCATTGGGTGATGAAGTTGCAATGGGTAAAGCCGTTCGCAAAGATGAAGACAAAAACAAGGCAACATTTGTTTCATTAATGGGTATTGATGGGGCAAAGGATTTTGCAGGTGAATTAATTGATAATGCAAAATCAGACATTGATATATTTGGCGATGATGCATCAACATTAAAACAACTAGCTGATTTTATAATAGACAGGGATAAATAATGACAAATAAATACACAGTCCTTGATAAAGTAAATGCTTCAAAAGATGTTTCTGATTTAGACAAAGAACAATTACATACATTGTCTGATGATGTGCGTGAATTTATGATTGATGCCATTTCAAAAACAGGCGGGCATTTAGGTGCGGGTCTTGGTGTTGTTGAATTAACAGTTGCACTGCACAAAGTATTTAACACGCCAAAAGATAAAATTATTTGGGATGTGGGGCATCAGGCTTATCCACATAAAATCCTTACAGGTCGCAAAAATAAATTGGACACAATTCGTCAAGAAGGCGGGCTTTCTGGTTTTACAAAACGCAGTGAAAGCGATGATGATTGCTTTGGTGCGGGGCATTCGTCAACGTCTATTTCCGCAGGTCTTGGTATGGCGGTTGGGCGTGATTTAAAGGGTGAAGATAATAATGTAATTGCCGTAATTGGCGATGGTGCATTAACGGCGGGTATGGCGTACGAAGCCCTAAACAATGCGGGTGCATTAAAGAACAGATTAATTGTAATACTAAACGATAACGATATGTCAATCGCCCCACCTGTTGGTGCAATAAGCGGATATTTATCAAAACTTATTTCGTCTTCTGGTTGGTTATCGGCTAGGGGCTTGGCAAAAAATGTTGCACATAAATTACCAAATCACTTGGCGGAACTTGCTGGCAGGTTTGAAGAATACGCTCGCGGTATGTTTACAGGTGGTACAATGTTTGAAGAACTTGGTTTTTATTATGTGGGGCCAGTTGATGGTCACAATATTAACCACTTAATTCCTGTGCTTGAAAATGTAAGGGATATGAAAGAAGACCGCCCCGTATTAATTCACGTGGTAACGGAAAAAGGACACGGTTATAAACCAGCCGAAGATTCAGCGGATAAATATCACGGTGTGTCAAAGTTCTGTGTTCAAACTGGTAAACAGGAAAAGAAACAATCTAATAAACAATCGTATACACAAGTATTTGGCGAAACACTTAGCAAGATTGCCGATACGGACGATAAAATCGTTTCAATAACTGCGGCAATGCCAGATGGAACGGGATTAAATATTTTTGAAAAAAATCACCCTGATAAAACTTTTGATGTGGCGATTGCGGAACAACACGCTGTTACTTTTGGTGCGGGTCTTGCCACAGAAGGGTACAAACCTTTTGTTGCAATTTATTCTACATTTTTACAAAGGGCATATGACCAAGTAATCCACGATGTAGCCGTGCAAAAATTACCAGTAAGATTTGCCATTGACCGTGCGGGACTTGTTGGTGCGGACGGTGCAACACACGCGGGTATGTTTGATATTGCATATCTTGCCACATTGCCGAATATGGTTGTAATGGCACCAAGTGATGAATATGAATTGGCGTGTATGATAAAGACCGCATCCGATTATAACGATGGACCAATTGCATTTCGTTATCCAAGGGGCGAAGGAATTGGTGCTGAATGGAAAAACAATGTAAAACCATTTACGATTGGTAAAGCCAATGTAATTCAAAAAGGTAGCAAAGTTGCCATACTTTCACTTGGCACAAGGTTGGAAGAAGTTAAAAAAGCATCTGAAATTTTAAATGATAAAAATTCAATTAATCCAACTATTGTTGATATGCGTTTTGCAAAACCACTTGATGAAAAAGTATTATTTGATGTGGCAAAAAATCACGATGTAATTATCACGATTGAAGAAGGTTCAAAGGGTGGATTTGGTGCAATGGTATTACATACATTAAGTGAAAATGATTTATTGGGTGGTATTAAAATTCGTACAATGACATTGCCAGATTTATTCCAAGACCACGCAAACCCAGATGTACAATATGACAATGCAGGTCTTAATGCAGATGGAATTGTAAAACAAGTATTGGAAACAATAAAATAATGATTTTTTCTACGGTAAGTTTTGCTGATGTATGGGTGAAGATGAAGGAAATGTTTAAACCTTCATTAATAATTGCATTTGCCTATCTTGCACAATCGATAATTGTTACAACAGATGTATTAATTATCAGTTGGCTTGGGGTTGATGAACTTGCATCATCGGGCTTTGTGGTAAGGTTCTATATGCCGTTCTTCTTATTGGCACTTGGGTTTTCATTACCAATCCTTGCAATGGGTGGTAAAGCCAAAGGAACAGGCAGTAATAAGGGTGTAAGAAGTGTTGTTCAGCACAGCCTTTTATTAAATTTTGTCGTTTCAGTATTCAGTGCTTTTATTACAGGATATTTATTAAATAAATATTTAGTATACATTGAACAACCACAATACATAATTGATTATGCGAATGATTATGCGGATATATTCTTATGGTCAATACCGCTTGTTGTATGGGGTTCGTCAATGCGTTCATTTATGACTGTTGCCGGTGATGCTTCGTTGTTTATGAGGGTTGGATTTGTAATGGCGGGGTTAAATGCTGTTCTTGATTATGTGCTAGTATTTGGTTTAGATGGTTTTGTTAATCCAATGGGAATTGCCGGTGCTGCCATTGCGACGATTATTGTAAACCTTATTTATTTATTAATTATGGGGTATTTTATTATTAATAATGCACCATTTTCACAATATGAAATATTTACAAAGTTTGAAAAAATTAAATTAAAAATGTTTAAAGACATTACTGTAATGGGCTTCCCAATGAGCATTCGTATGATTACAGAATCTGGATTAATGACTTATTATTATACATTAATGGCGGGTTTTGGTGCGATTTACTTAGCTGGATATCAAGTGGCATATCAACTGGATACACTAGCGTTCTTATTTGCAATCGGTACGGCAACAATGATTACAACCAATGTGGGTATTGCCAATGGTAAACGCAATGTTAAAGATATGTTGTCAAATGCTTATGCGGGTACATTATTAATGACAGGTTCGTTAACAATTATTGGGTTAATATTATTTGTATTTGCACCATTTATTTCATTTATATTCTTTGGTGGTAATGCGGACTATGAAACAATCAAACCAGTTGCCATAAATATGATTATTATTGTTGCGATTTATCAAGCGGTACATTCGTTATATTTTGCAATTTTATCAGCTATTGATGGTATGGGTAAAACAAAAATTAGTTCTACATTATTTATTATAGTACTTATTGTCGTTGGTGCGGGTGGTTCGTATGTTCTTAAAGATACATTCCTTGGTGGGTATGGAATATTGATTGCTTGTTTTGTTGCTTATGCGGTTTCGTTCTTTGTTTTATTCCCACTGTTTATAAAATTCATTAAAGATTTTAAAGAAGAATATGATAGATAACGAACGCATTGATAAAGTTTTATTTGAAAAGGGCTTAACGACTAGTCGTTCAAAGGCACAGGAATTAATTAAATCTGGTGCGGTTGCGGTGGGTGGTAAAGTAATCAAAAAACCCAATGCGATTATTTCATTTGATGATGAAATTGAAATTATTAACGACCCTTGCCCGTGGGTAAGTCGTGCGGGGGCAAAGCTTGAAAATGCAATTTCAAAATTAAATATTAAAATACCAAAAGATGCGGTGTGTTTGGATATTGGTGCGTCAACGGGCGGTTTTACCGAAGTGTTATTATCACATAACGCAAAACAAGTATTCAGTGTTGATGTGGGGCATTCACAATTACATAAAAAGCTTGCCGACGATGACAGGGTGGTGTCATTGGAAAAAACAGATGCAAGGGATTTGAACGAAGGTTTCATTCCACCCCTTGATGTTGTTGTGTGTGATGTAAGTTTTGTTTCTGTTTTAAAAATAATTGAAAATCCAATTAACCTTTTAAAACCATCGGGACAATTTATTATCTTAATAAAACCACAATTTGAAGTTGGCAAAGCAAACATTGGCAAAGGTGGAATTGTTAAGAATCAAGAATCTGTTGATACGGCAATAAATCAAATACAACAGTATTTCACACAATTTTCTAGTGGTAATTGTGATGTTATACCTTGCGATGTTAAGGGTTCTGACGGTAACCAAGAATATATTCTTTATGGCGTAAAAGCCTAGATTTCCTAGTAAAATTAAATAATAGTCATAATAAATAGTGTTGTTTTATCCATATTACACACAATAAATAGTGTTGTTTTATTTATTTGACAATAAAAATTATGTGAATTAATATAATCCAATCATTGAAAATGAATTAATGGGGATAATAAATGAGTAATAGCAACATTGTTGTCAACTTAACGGATGTGAATTTTGCATACGATGACAGCAAAACCATATTAAGTAATATTAACTTAAATATTAAGCAGGGGCAGATTGTTGCCTTTGTTGGTGAATCTGGTGCGGGTAAATCAACGCTTTTACATATTATATCGGGATACATAAAACCAAATTCTGGTGAAGCATATATACTTGGTGATAAAATTACTGCACCAACAGACAGGTGCGCGGTTATGTTCCAAGACGATTATTTATATCCGTGGTTAACGGTTAAGGATAATATTAAATTGGGATTAAAAATCACTGGTAAAAAAGTAAGTGATAATTATTTGAATGGATTAATATCTGCATTGGGTCTTGATGAATTAATTGATAAAAAGCCAAATCAATTATCGGGTGGGCAAAGACAAAGGGTTGCTTTTGCACGAAGCCTTGCCACTGCACCTGATATATTGGCACTTGATGAACCATTTTCAGCCCTTGATCCAAATACAACGTTAAGGCTTCAAACATTAATCCGCAAGACAGTAAAAGATATTAAAAAGTCATTGCTTTTTGTAAGCCACAGCATTGAAGAAGTTGTAAGAATGGCTGATAAAGTATTTATTTTAAATGCTGGAAAAATAACAGATACAGTTGAAATCTTATTGAACGAAGGCGAACGCGACAACAAAGATAAGACTTCGGAATATGAAAAACAAATAAATATATTATTATCACAAAGTTCAAATGATGGGGGCGAAGATGTGCAAACATTGTACTACATTTAATGAATATGAATTAAATTCCCGTCGAAACTTTTTGGATAATATGATGTCTGGGGTTGCGGGTTTATCGGCGTTATCACTTGGTGGGTTGCCTGCAATGGCGGACGATGGTGATGACAGGGTAAAAATTGGTTACTTACCAATTACTGATGCAACCGCATTATTAATCGCCCACGCCCAAGGATATTTTAAAGACGAAGGACTAGATGCGCCAAAGCCAACATTAATCCGTGGTTGGTCGCCACTTATTGAAGGCTTTGTTGCCAAGAAATTTAACCTTGTTCATTTCTTAAAGCCAATTCCAATTTGGATGCGTTATAAAAGCAACTTTCCCGTTAAGGTAATGGGGTGGGCACATACCAATGGCTCGGCTATGGTTGTTGGCAGGCATACAAATATTAAAGACTATGCTGATTTAGGTGGCAAACAAGTTGCCATTCCATATTGGTATTCAGTGCATAATATTTTGTTGCAACAGGCACTTAAAAAATCTGGTATTACACCAGTTATTCAATCCGCATCAAAGCCATTAAAAGATAACGAATGTAATTTACAAATTTTACCACCACCTGATATGCCAATTGCCCTTGCTTCAAGAAAGATTGATGCTTATACAGTTGCCGAACCATTTAATGCACTTGGCGAATTAAAGGCGGGTGCTAGGTTAATAAGGTTTACAGGCGATATATGGAAAAACCACCCGTGTTGTGTTGTTTCAATGCACGAAGCCGATACAATAAATAAGAAAAAATGGACGCAAAGTGTAATGAATGCAATCGTAAGGGCACAGGTTGATATTACAAACAATCCAAAAGAAGCTGCGGAAATAATTTCCCGCGATGGCAAGGGATATTTACCAGCCCCTAAAAAAGTTGTTGAAAAAGCAATGGTTGATTACAGCGACAAAAATTATACAGATGTAATTAAACACAAAGATTGGGATATTAACCGTATTGATTTCTTTGGCTATCCATACCCAAGTGCAACGAAAAAAATTGTGACTGATTTAAAATCAACATTGGTTGCAGGTGACAGGTCGTTCCTTGATTCACTTGACCCTGAATTTGTTGCAAAAGATTTAGTTAATTATGATTACATTAAAACCGCAATAAATAAACATGTTAAAAATGCGCCTAGTTTCACTAGGAAAGAGGAGTTCTATCTTTGATAAAACATTTAAACAATAAATATATATACCAATTGTTTGGAATATTTGTATTTGTATTCATCTGGTACTTGTTCGGTGTTTGGGCAACATACACTGGCGATATGATTTTTGAATCTTTTGCTATCGTTCCAACTGTTGACGCATTTATACGAATTGCAAGTAATGGTATTTTATTTGATTCTGTATCGGCTAGTTTAAGCCGTGTAATATGGGGAATGTTTTATGCAATTTTGATTGGTGTTCCATTCGGTATTTTATTGGGTCTTAATAATACATTACAACAAATGTTTTCAGTTCCAATTCAATTTTTACGAATGACTAGTCCATTATCATTAATGCCAATTGTTGTAATGGTTATTCCAACTTGGAATTCAGGCATTATATTTTTACTAGCCTTTGCGGGTGTTTGGGCAATTATCCTTGCTTCATCAACGGCGGTAAAACGCATTGATAAAGGTTGGTTAAAGGTCGCAGAAAATTATCAAATTACATTTTTGCAAAAAATTAGAATAGTTATAATTCCAGCAATTATTCCAGATTTATTTACTGGTATCAGGTTAAGTCTTGGTGTTTGTTGGGTGGTATTGGTACCAGCGGAATTCTTGGGTGTCACATCGGGGTTGGGTTATGCAATTAACGATGCAAGGGATACCCTTGATTACAGTGTTATGATGGCACTTGTACTTGTAATTGGTGCAATCGGTTATGCGATTGACACCTTACTAAGAACCATAGTCGGTTTTTATGAATGGCAACGATAATATAGAAAGGAATAATATTATGACAGATAAGCCAGCATTAACAGGGTGTCTTGCACCCATTGACAAAGACGGATTGGAACAACTTATTGCAAATGGTAAGGCAAATCCACAAGCCGTTAAAACTTTAAAATGTAAAACAGTTGCTGAAGGTAGATTTAGACACTTAAACTACATTCGTGACTTGGAACCATACATTGTTGATGAACCACCTGCATTATTGGGTGATGATACAGCACCAAACCCATCTGAAGCAAACTTAGCAGCCCTTGGTTCTTGTATCGCTGTTGGTGTTCACGCCAATGCGGTTGCCCGTAATATTACGGTTAATTCATTAGAAGTTGAACTGGAAGGTGATTTAAATATTACCGCCGTTTGGGGTACTGGTGATTTAAGTGAAAAACCAGTTGGCTTTACAGATGTAAGAATTAAAGTTCACTTAGATGCAGATGCGTCTGATGAAGAAATTAATGAAATTTTACAAATCGCAGAAACTTGGTCGCCTGTGTTAAACACAGTAAAACGTCCAGTTAATGTTGAAATGACAAGAGGTTAATTTAAAATGTGGCAAAATGTATTAGATTCAGTTGATGATTCAGCAAAACAAGTTGATGTAGACGGTGTATATAAATCGTGCACTTTGCAAGAAATTGCAAAAGCAGGTGGAATATATAATTCGGATAAAGGCTTACTTGATGCGGTTGAAAAAATGACCGAAGCATCAAAATACTGTTTATCAACTGGGTTTAATATGTGGTGCCAATCTACTTTATCGTGGTACACATCACGAATTGACAATGAACAATTTAAACAATTACACAAAGATATTTCATCGGGTGAAATATTGGGCGGTACTGGACTTTCAAATCCATTTAAAACTTTTAGCGGTTTAGCCGAAATAAAAATTAATGGTGAAAAAGTTGATGGTGGTTATAAAATTACTGGTAAATTACCGTGGGTATCAAATGTTGATTACAACCATTACTTAGCAATTATTTTTAAAAACTGTTCAGGTACGCATACAATGGCATTGGTTAAATGTGATAAAGATAATACGGTTATTACCCAACCAAATAACTTTATTGCACTTGAAGGTACAGCAACAGTAGCAGTTGAATTCAATGATACATTTATTGATGATAACAATGTGTTAACACATGAATTTGAAGGCTTTGCACCAAATATTCGTTCTGGCTTTGTAATCTTACAATGTGGTATGGGGCTTGGTATTTTGGAAAGGGTAAAACAAATCATAATTGATGAAAGTAAAAACCCAGAAAATGCAGTTTTACAAATTCAAGAAAAAGATATTCAAAGTTGGATTGATGATATTACAACCCGTATAAAACAAAATGTTGATAAGTCTGTTAATGCCACAACAGATGACAGCGAATTTTGGAATGATGTATTACAGCTTCGTCGTGATTTATCAAATTATACATTAAATGCCTTGCAAGCAGGAATGCTTCACAGTGGGGCAAAAGGTTATTTGAAAAATTCATTGGCGGAACGCACACTTCGTGAAGGGTATTTTGTTGCGACAATTACCCCGTCATTAAAGCAACTTGAATTAATGTTAAGTAAATAACAAAGTTTACTATCCAATTTAATTATGTTATTTTTAAAATAAAAAAATAAGGATTACATAATGTTTAAATCGGCTAAAATATTTTTCATTGGATTATTTTTAACAGTTACGGGCTTTGCTTTTGCCCATGGAATACAATCATTTTCAGGTGTGGTAAAGAAAACTATCCCTGCGGTGGTAAGTATTCAGGCGACTTATACAACAGCCAACCGAACTGAAATGTTACGTGAATTAAAAGTTCCAAAAGAAATGGAAAAATTCTTTGAAGACTTCTTTAACGAACAACAAAGAAATGCCCAACCAAATAAAGGTCAAGGCAGTGGATTTATTTTTGATAAAAGTGGTTATGTAATCACCAATAATCATGTTGTATACCGTGCCAATGACATTAAAGTTGTCTTGCAAGACGGAACAACATACAAAGCGGTTATTAAAGGTGTGGACAGTTTAACTGACTTAGCTGTATTAAAATTACAAGGGGTTAAAAAACCACTTCCAACAATTGAATTTGCCAATTCTGAAAAGGCAGAAATTGGTGATTGGGTAATTGCAATCGGTAATCCAATGGGGCTTGGTGGCAGTGTGACCAAAGGTATTATTTCTGCATCGGGTCGTAATATTCAATCGGGTCTTTATGACGATTACATTCAAACAGATACACCAATTAACCGTGGTAACAGCGGTGGTCCATTGATTAATATGGACGGTAAAGTAATTGGTATTAATACGGCAATTATGTCACCAACGGGTGGTAATATTGGTCTTGGCTTTGCCATACCATCAAACTTGGCAAAAAATATTGCAACACAATTACTTAAAAAAGGTTCGGTAAGTCGTGCTTGGCTTGGGGTAAGTATGCGACCTGTAAGTGTGGAAATTGCCGACAGTCTGGGCTTAAAACAAGTTGAAGGTGTAATAATTTCTGGTGTGCAAAGTGGAAGCCCTGCTGATAAAGGCGGAATTAAAGTTGGCGATGTTATATTGGAAGTTGGCGGTAAAAAGATTACAAAACGATTACGATTGCCAATGATAATTGCATCATTACCAATTAATAAAAAGGTTAAGTTTACAATTGTAAGGGCGGGTAAAATTAAATTCCTTAACATTAAACTTACAAAGCGTGAAGAACGAACAGCATTTATAAATAAACCTGCGCCAAAAAGATTAATTAAGAAAACAGAACTTCTTAAAACTGGTATAATGGTTGCCGATATTAATACGGAAATAAGAAAGCTTTATTCTATTGGTAAAAATGTTCGTGGTGTTGTTGTGACAGATATTCATAAGACATCATCAGCATACGGTTTGTTAAAAGAAGGTATGGTTATTTTAAAGATTAATGACTTGCCAACAACCAGCTCTGTTGAAGCGGAAAAGATTGTGCGAATGGCAATAAAAAGAAATAAAAAGAATATTCTTTTAATTATTGAAACTGGACAAAACCGCAAGGCTATCCTTACTGTTGAATTAAAGTAATATTTTTAAGGCTGTCTTGATTTGTTTTCTTTTTCAAGGCGTTTTAAATACATATCCCAGTACGCATCAAAGTTTTCGCCCAAGTCGTATAAATATTCCCACGAATAAATTCCAGAATCGTGCATATCATCAAACGATATACGGATTGCATAATTGCCCACAACTTCAATATTCATAATACCAATGTGTTTACGACCATAAATAAGTTTTGGTGGTTCCATGCCGTGCCCACGCACTTCGGCGGATGGGCTATATACCCTAAGGAATTCAGCAGGGTAGTGAAATGTTTGATTATTATCAAAAGTGATTGCGACTTGTTTGGTTTCGCTGTTTAACTTAATGTCTTTAACATTCAGTTGCTGTTTCATTAATCAAGCTTTCTTGCTTCTTCAACCAACATAATTGGAATGCCATCACGAATTGGGAATGCCACTTTTAATTTTTCTGAAATTAATTCTTGGTTCTTTTCATCATATTTAAGTGGTGTGTGGGTAATCGGACATACCAACATTGAAAGAGTATTTTTATCCATTGTCTTTTCCTTATACAAACATTAGGGACGATAATCTTTTTCGTCCGTCAATTGCGATTGGGTTTTCAAAACCCAATACTTCAAAACATTTTAATAGTTCTGTTTTTACTATACCATCATTCCAGTTTTTATCCATTGCAAATAATTCAAGGAATATATCAACCGCTTCTTGATGTTTTGATAAGCCGAATAATGCGGTTGCATAATCAAGACCAGATTGCATATTATTCTTGTCATTTTCATAAGCGGATTTTAATTCGCCAATGTCACCCATATCACCAGCATTTTTTGCCATAGATAGCATAGATAGGGCTTCTTTAATTTCATTGCTGTCTTGGTGTTCGGATTCAGTAAGCATTGATTCAGCCGCATCCAATTCGCCCATATTAATATAACATTTTGCCAGTCCCGCAATTGCAATTGGGCTGTCTGGTGTTATTTCCAATATTTCCATAAATAATGGTAATGCGGTGTCGTAATCACCAGTCTTAATTGCCGTTTCAGATTGTTCCAATAATTCAATTAACTGTTCAGAACTTTCATTATTTTCACTTTCCCCACCAAGAACAGCATTTATTTTTGCTTCAATTTCAGATTTTGGAATATTGCCATTAAAGCCATCAACTGGTTGCCCTTTGTAAATAATTGCAACTGTTGGAACGGACTTAACTTGCATTTGCTGTGCCATTTGTTGGTTTTCATCAATGTTTATTTTGGCAAGCTTTACTTTGCCATTATGTGAATTAACCACCGCTTCAAGGTTTGGCATTAATTCTTTACAAGGACCACACCACGGTGCCCAAAAATCAACAACAACTGGTGTTTCCATTGATTGGTTCATAACCTTTTCAGAAAAGTTATTCATATTTACATCGTATATATTTTCCATTTTTAATCCTGTAATAAGTCTTCGTTTTTAAAGTCAATAATCATTGGTTCGTGATTATATGATTTCATATATTCAATTAAATCCGTACCCTTCATTTGAACCGTTGCATCGTTTAACAATGGGTGTGGGCATACTAATTCTTCGGTAGTGCACGATTTATCAATTACCGCTGTTACATTACCATTTGTGTCATTTACAACAGAAAGCGGTGTTACCGAACCGGGTTTAACCCCAAGGTTTTCCCAAAGCCTGTCTGGGTTGCAAAATGATAAATTCCCAGAAGTTCCAAGAACAGCCTTTACTTTTTTTAAATCGGGGCGAATATCGTGTGGTATTGTTATTAACCACATATTTTTCTTTTTGTCATAAACAAATAAGTTTTTGATATGAACGCCGTCTATGTCTTTTGTATAAAGTTCTGCTTCTTCAACGGTAAAAACAGGTGGGTGTTCAAATACTTTGTATTCAATACCTTTGTCATTTAAATCTTGGTATATTTTTTCTTTATCAAATAATGGTGTATGCATTTGTATTTACCTTATTAATTAATTGTTACAACATTATATATAAAAGCCACAAAATTATAAAGTGTATTTTTGACTTAGTTATGGTAATAATACTTTTATGAAAATAAAAATATACATTATTAATTTAAAGCGTTCAAAGCACCGCCGAAAACATATGGCGGAACAATTAAAAGCAACAAAAATTAAATATGATTTTGTTGATGCAGTTGATGGTAAAAATAAAGATAAATCCGACTTTAAACAATATAATCAAAATACTATTAATATTACGGGTAAAGACTTAAAGCCAACTGAAATAGGGGCTTTCCTTTCACATGAAAAGGCAATTAAACAAGCAAAGACTGATAAGGTTGATTGGGCAATTGTACTAGAAGACGATGTGGTTGTAAGTAAACATTTCAATGATATTTTAAGGCATATTGAAAACAACAAATCACTTGATGTAATTCGTATGTATGTAAGGAATGCTGGGATTGCCCAAACACCAACCTATACGGAAAAAAGAAACACTTATGGCAATTGGGGTGGGGCACTTGGTTATGCAATTAGCAAATCGGGTGTAAATAAATTTTTAAAAGTAAGTGATAATTTTTCTATAAAGATTGATAATTTCTTGTTCGGGTATTGGCTTCACGGTTTAAAAATTTGCCAAACTGACAAGAACCTGGTTGATATTGAAAATACAATAGACAGCGATATTGGTTATAATAAAACAGATAAACCCGCAACAAAGCCATTAACAAGACTTGTTTATAAGGTTAAATACTTTATTCAAAGTTTGACAAATTGACTTTATTTTAAATATATGTCAATATATTGACATTATGGAAAAAAATGAAGAAGTTGCAAATGAAATAAAGCGAATATTGGTTGCAATCAACCGTGCAAATGGCATTGTTAATAAAAAATATGCCACAAAACGCACTGATGAAGATATGACTTCGTCCAGATGGAATGTATTATCCGCTGTAAATCAATTAAAACACCCAACCATATCATCGGTTGGTCGTGCGTTAAAGTCTTCGCGACAAAATATTGCCATAATTGTTTCTTCAATGGTGGGCGATGGGTTGCTTGAAATGGTTGATAACCCCGAACACAAAAGGTCAAAGATATTACAAGTAACAAATATGGGGCTTGAAAAGCTTAATCGTTCCGCAGGGCAAAGGGACGATATATGTTATGATATGAGCCTGTATTTTAACTTAGAAGAATTACAAAGCACTCGTTCTATTTTACAAAAAATTTATAATAAGTTGGATGTGTAATGAAAAATTTAGAAAGCATTATCATTGAATTAAAATCTGTTATTAAACAAGCAGGTTCCTTGGCAATGGAAATTTATAATACGGATTTTGATGTGGATTATAAAGACGACAACTCCCCAGTAACAATCGCCGATAAAAAATGTGAAGGCTTAATAATTGATGCCATATCAATTTTAACCCCAGACATTCCCATATATGGTGAAGAAACATTTGATAAAAATACAATCATTGCGGATAAGTTTTGGCTTATTGACCCGATTGATGGGACAAAATCTTTTGTTAAAAAAGATAATTTATTTACGGTAAATATTGGACTTGTTGAAAATAACAAACCTGTGCTTGGGCTTGTTTATGAACCGCAAAACGATGAATTGTATGTTGGTTCAACACTTGGCGTGTTTAAAAATGATGTGCCAATTTCCGTTAAAAAAATGCAAGATGAAATTATAATTGCCAGCAACGGGCAATTGGAAAAGCTAGAAAAGTTTCAAACATTGTTGGGTGATTTAAAGGTAAAGGATTATCTTAAATTAACATCATCAATTAAAATATGCCGTGTTGCCGAAGGCGTTGCTGACCTTTACCCACGCTTTGGTTATACCAGTGAATGGGATACGGCGGCGGCACATGCAATTTTAAAATATGCAGGGGGTAATATTATTACCTATGACAAATCTGAATTATCATACGGTAAAGAAAATTTATTAAATCATAAATTTATATATGTTTATGGCGATAAAAATAGTGTAAAGTTATTAGACAACATAAAAGAACAGGCTTAAAAAAATAAATGAATAAAAATAAAATACTATTTGCAGGGCTTATTATCCTTACTGGCTGTGGCGGTGGTGGCGGTGGTAAAACTTCTTTAAGTCTTACTTCTGTTGGCAGTTCACTTTATTCCGCGCAAAAAACAGTTGGCTTAACTTTATCTGATCCAAATGTGAATACAGTTACGGGTAAAAATGTAAAAGTTGGCGTTATTGAAAATGGATTATTTTTAAAAAATGATGAACAATTAAAAGGCAGATACGGTACAGGTATCGGCATTGATGGGCGCGCTTTTTCTGGACATACGGATAATTCATACGGTCGTAAAACTGGTGGAAGTTATAATGATGATGTTGCCCATGCAATGGCGGTTGCAACTGTGGTGGCGGGTAAAGATTATGGTATCGCAAGGGGGGCAACGATTATCCCATATATGACGGTTAATACAACTGGTGCACCACAAACACGAACAGCTGATTATTATGATACATATCAAGATGCTAAATCCCAAGGGGTTGTTGCCCTTAATGCCAGTTGGGGGCACGATGATAAGTCATCACACAAAGATTACAGAACAAAAGCAGGTGTAAAATATTTCCTTGGCAGGTCATTGGTAAATCAACTTGTGGCATATAATGATGCTTATGAAAGGGATAATACCCATGTGTCTAAAAACTATGCCATTTGGGTGTTTTCAACTGGTAATACTAGTTCAAGCGACAGGACATCTGCAAAAAAAGCCGAATGGACAAGGGATGTTGGTTATGCAAAAGGCGATAACCCACACTTGGAAGGACAGGCTGGATATATTGAACCAAAATTAAAAAGATTTATGCTTGCCGTTGCCGGTGTTGATGCAAATGGCAGGGAATGGTCTGGCACAAATCGCTGTGGTGTTGCCAAAGATTATTGTCTAGCCGCGCAATCAAAAGATGTTCAAAGCAGATGGCTTAACAATGGAACAGCCGAAAATAAAAATGTTAATGGCACATCGTTTGCTGCCCCTGCAGTATCTGGTGGTATTGCAATGTTAAAAGAAAAGTTTGGTACTTCACTTACCATACAAGAAATTCGTTCACGCCTTCTTACAACCGCAAGGCACGAATTAAAAGATGGCACAGAACTTACGGACAGAAATGGCGATGAAGTTAAAACAGATTCAGATGGTTTAAGTAAAGAATTCGGTCACGGTGTTATGCGACTTGATTTGGCATTAAAACCAGTGGGTCCAAGTTCAACTGCATTTGGCACAAACCTTAAAAATTCAAAGAAAACAGCAACTTACAATAGCAAATTAAAAACTTCATTGGCGTTTGAGTCTGGTTTTAAAACGGGATTATCATCGGTTAAAACGACTGTATTTGATTCACTTGATGCCCCGTTTAGTGTGAATATGAATTCCCATGTTATTGATAATCCAACATATACATACGACAGAATATCAACTTCTATATTTAACAGAAATTATACAAATTCAGTTAAGTTAAGCAGTAATTCAAATTACCAAGTCCAGGCAAATCACAGTTCAGTTGAAAAAATGGGATTTGGTTTTGTGAAATCTAGTTCAATTGAAAGTCTGTTAGTTCGCAGTATGAAATATCAATACGAATTTGATAACTTATTAATTGAAAACACGATGGCAATGTCTGGTGATATGATATTAACGGGATTAAAATACAATTATAAAATTGGCGGTGGGACAATTACCCCAACAATGAAAGTTCTGTATGAAAAAGGGCGTGTACTTGGTGCGTCTGGTAAAGGTACATTTGCAAGCACTGGAAATTCCGCAACTGTATTTATTGGTTCATCGTTTACAAAGAAAATTAACAAATTAAATCTGTATGGTTTTTTTAATTACGGTAAAACAATTAACCGTGGGTTTTATTCAAACACTATTAAAGAAGTTGGCAATGTATACAGCCGTGAATACGGTTTATATGCGTCTTATGATTATGACTTAAAGAATAAAATGGGATTTGGTTTTGTTGCCCCGTTAAGGGTTGATGATGCACCAATGACAGTCGTTTATAATAAGGGGCGTGATTATTCAAAGAACCTTTCTTACGCTACAAAACAAATTAATGCAAGCCCAACTGGAAGACAAATTGACATTGAAATGTTTTATGAAAAACAATTAACAAAAACAAATTCAACAATAAGATTTTCAACCCTTTACAGTCGTGATAAAAATCATACAAAAGGCGACAATGAAATGATTGTTGGTATTAATTTAACAACAAGGTTTTAATATGACACGCGACGAATTATTAAATGACTTTATTGCAAATAATGTTGCTAATGTTAAGGAAGTTGTTTCAAAACAACCGGATGCTTCATTCCGTTCATACAGCCGTGTAATAACAGATACTGGTTCATTTATTGTAATGAACAGCCCGCCCGATAAAGAACCGATAGACGACTTTATAAAGGTTTGCAATCATTTAATTGAAAATGGATTTACCGCGCCAAAAATTCACGCAATGGATAAAGAAAATGGATTTTTATTATTGCAGGACTTTGGCGATGATACGGTTTCAAATTTATTAAAAAATGGGACGGACGCAAAACCATTATATGAAATGGCAATTGATACATTGGTTGAATTGCACAAATCACCATTTATTACGGCAATTAATGTAAACCCATACGACGCACCAACATATATGCGTGAAGTTGAATTGTTAAAAGACTGGTTCATACCATTTGTTTTTGGTGAAATGTCTGTAAAACAACAGGCGGATTTTAAACACGCTTGGCTTAATGTTATTACGGAATTACCAATGGTTCGTAGCACCCTTGTCCTAAGGGATTATCATGTTGATAATATAATGATGGTTGATGGTAAATGTGGTTTACTTGATTTTCAAGATGCATTAATTGGCAACCCTGCATACGATGTAGCAAGCCTTTTACAAGATGTGCGAATTGATGTGGATGATGAAAAATATTACTATAATCGTTATAAGGAAAAAATGAATTCGGGCGAAAGCTTTGATAAATCATACGATATATTATGCGCACAAAGACACGCCAAAGTCCTTGGTATATTCATAAGATTGTACCAAAGGGATAATAAACCAAGTTATTTAAAATTCTTGCCACGAACATTAATGCTGTTTAAACAATCATTGAATAGTCCACATTTAACAGCGATTAAAAAATACTTTGATGAAAATTATCCTGATTTCTTTGAAAAATCACAAGATTCAATCAATAAATTACTGTAATAAAAATAGTTATTTTTGTTGACATATACCCTGTAATTGCAGAAAATATAACGACAATACACAAGGGTTTTTAAATGGCTGACAAAAAAGAATTTGAAGTAGATTACAATCACCTATCGGTTGCCGATATGTTTAAGCTGGGTGTTGGACCATCGTCTTCACACACGGTTGGACCAATGCTTGCCGGTTGGATGTTTGGTACATTTGTTATCAAAGAAGGTTTGCTTGAAAAAACTGAATATATTCAAATTGATTTATTCGGCTCACTTGCTTTAACAGGCAAAGGTCACGTTACCGATGTTGCCAGTATCGTTGGTGTATGTGGTAATCGCCCTGATGAAGTAAAATCCGAAGATGTTCCACGCATTATTGATGAAATGCGTTCAAATAAAACAATTAATTTTATGAATAAAAAAGTTATTCCATTTGTGGAAGAAACGCATCTTGTTTGGCATTATGATGAATTTTTACCAGAACACCCAAACGGTATGCGACTTACCGCATTTGATGGTGCGGGCGGTGTGATTATTGCCAAAGAATATTTATCAGTTGGTGGTGGTTTCGTTGTTGA
Source organism: Alphaproteobacteria bacterium (assembly GCA_049615605.1). Taxonomy (GTDB): domain Bacteria; phylum Pseudomonadota; class Alphaproteobacteria; order JAQWUY01; family JAQWUY01; genus JAQWUY01. Next base: position 30,357 of record JBMZFW010000004.1, read on the forward strand.
AGGCGGTCACGAAGAAGCGGAAAATATGACCGACCATAATATCAGCCCCAAATACCCATACCATTCAGCAGACGAATTACTTGAAGTTTGCAAAAAGAATAAAATTTCAATTGCCCAATTACAAAAGGAAAATGAAAAGTCTTGGCGAAGTGAACAAGAAACAAATGATTTCCTTGATTCAATTCGTGATACTATGTTTGGCTGTATTGAAAATGGCATTAAAAATACAGGCGTATTACCGGGTGGTCTTAATATCAAACGCCGTGCCCCTGAATTACACGAAAACCTACAAAAAAATAGTGAGATTGCCCATATTGACCCATTAACAGTTCTTGATTGGGTAAACTTGTATGCACTAGCCGTTAACGAAGAAAACGCCGCTTGTGGTAAAGTTGTAACCGCACCAACAAATGGTGCCGCTGGTGTTATTCCAGCCGTATTAAAATATTACAAAGTATTCTGTCACGGTACAGATGAAGGGATTCGTGAATTCCTGTTGGTTGCAGGTGCCATAGGTACATTATACAAAAAGCGTGCATCAATTTCCGCCGCAGCCGTTGGTTGCCAAGGCGAAGTTGGTGTTGCCTGTTCAATGGCAGCAGCGGGCTTAACCGCTGTACTTGGTGGCACAAATGAACAAATTGAAAATGCTGCTGAAATTGGTATGGAACACAACCTTGGTTTAACTTGCGACCCAATTGATGGATTGGTACAAGTGCCGTGTATTGAACGCAACACAATGGGGGCGGTAAAAGCAATCAACGCATCAAGATTATCATTAAAATCAGATGGCAAGCACTTTGTATCACTAGATTCTTGTATTGAAACAATGCGTCAAACAGGCGAAGATATGCAGGATAAGTATAAAGAAACATCTTTAGGCGGGCTAGCAGTTAACACCATAGAATGTTAATTTTAATTAGATTATTATCGGCGTGAAACACTCATTATTTACTATTTGTAAACTTCTTCGTGTTTCACTTGATTCTAATCTAATTAAAATTAACATTTATTTTTTGGGATTTACTTAATAACCCCAACATTTTTTCATATAAATTTACTAAAATGGATTTAATTTTTTAAAATTAATATTTAGTTTCCACATTTATATTCTTGACCCGAAGCGAAGCGTAGGGGAGCGAATGGAATGAGCGGGGCGAAGCCCCTAAATCAATTAAGCACTTTCACGGCTATTTTTTGGTGATGTATTGAATAAATCACCGAAGCATTTTGAAAAGTGTGATGCAGATGAAAATCCAGTTGCTAGTGAAATTTCACTAATCGGCATAGATGTTTGTTCCAATAAGTATTTAGCATGCTTAAGTCTTATATGTAAATAATACTTAGCAGGCGACATATTTAAATGTTTCTTAAACAATCTTTCCATTTGGCGTGGCGATATATTAATCGCACTAGCAATTTCATTTCTTGGCAATATTGGGTCAATATTTTGTTCCATAATTTCAATTGCTTGGATAATTTTTGAATTATTTGTATTAATTCTGTTTTGTAAAGGAATTCTTTGGTTGTCTTTACTTCCACGAATTCTTTCGTGTACTAATAAATCAGCAACTGTAATGGCAACTTCTTTGCCAAGTCTTTCTTTGATTTCTTCTAGCATCATATCAATAGTTGTTGTGCCACCGGCAGAAGTAAAGATATTGCCATCAGATACAAATAAATCTGCTGATATTTCAATATCAGGGTGCTGTTCTTTGAAGCTGGCCATATTTTCCCAGTGTAATGTTGCTTTGTGACCATTTAATAAACCAGCATTGGCAAGAATAGAACCACCAGTACAACATGCACCAATATATGAACCTTCGGCTTCCCAACGGCGAAGATGTCCGAATACAAAAGCATCTTTGTATAAATTACCATTTATTCCTGAACATATAATTACATTATCAGGATTGTCAATATTGGCAATACGGTTGTTTACAATAACCTCTGTATTGCTTGAAGACTTTTCAGGATTTCCGTCTTTGCTTACAATCTCCCAAGTGTACACATTGTTTTTAACAATTCGGTTGGCTAGCCTTAATGGTTCAATAATGGAAGAAAAAGCCATTAAAGAAAAGTTAGGCACCAATAATATGGTTAAGTGAACATTGTCACTTGTTGACGAACATTTTAACATTTTGTCCCCCCATTATTTCCTTTCAAAACAATAATGTAAACATAGTCAAGACAATATAATATATTGCTATGCTTTTTATTTTTCAACAAAAAATGTTGTATTATTTGCGACATACTTGGTTGTTTTTTTTATATTTTTTTAAATATACGCTAGCTATACATAATTTTAGTTGTAAAGCTAAAAAAGATATTTACCTTATGTTTTTGTATTTATTCATATCTCTTTTGCACCCTTAATATAGCATATTTTATAGGATTTAACAATAAATTAATTATTAATTTAAAATACAATGCTTTGTTAAATATAAATAAAATGATTCGCCAATATGATATTTTGTCGCATATTTAATATTTGGGCTTATTTCGTAAATTTTTTAAATGTATAAGTTTTTTGTTTTAAAATCATTCGTTTTTTTGATTATTTTTGTCGCTTGTTAATTATGAAGTATTATTTTTCTTTGAAATTGAATATTTTATTCTGTATTATTTTAAGGTTGTTATAAAAATAATTATTATTAAGGATAGATAGGGATGACTAAATTTAATATATTTTCATTGATAAAGAATTCACTTTCTTATCATCAAAACTGGGAACAGCATTGGCGTTCACCAGAACCAAAGAAAGAATATGATGTTGTAATCGTTGGTGGCGGTGGTCACGGACTTGCAACTGCTTATTACCTGGCATCTGAATTTGGAATCACTAATGTTGCAGTAATTGAAAAAGGCTGGATTGGTGGCGGTAATACGGGGCGTAATACGACAATCGTTCGTTCAAACTATATGTGGGACGAATCTGCGGCAATTTATGAACATGCTTTAAAATTATTTGAAGGCTTATCCCAAGAATTAAATTACAACATTATGTTTTCACAACGCGGGGTATTAAACCTTGCTCATAATGTTCACGACTTACAAGAAATGGGTCGTCGTGGTACAGCCATTAACTTAAATGGTATTGATACGGAATTTTTAACAGCGGAACAAGTTAAAGAAAAAGTTCCATTAATTAATTTACACGGTCGTTATCCAGTATTGGGTGGTTTGTTCCAACCAAGGGCTGGTAATGCAAGACACGATGCGGTTGCGTGGGGTTATGCCCGCGGTGCTGATAAGCTGGGTGTTGATATTATACAAAACTGTGAAGTGCTTGGCTTTGACATTAAGAATGGTAAAGTTCAAGGTGTTAAGACAACAAAAGGTAATATTAAAACGAAAAAAGTTGGTGTTGTTGCGGCGGGTCATTCATCGGTGATGGCTGATATGGCGGGCTTCCAATTACCACTTGAAACTGTGCCATTACAAGCATTGGTATCAGAACCAATTAAACCAGTCTTGGACACAGTTGTAATGTCAAATGCGGTTCACGTATATCTTTCACAATCTGATAAAGGTGAATTAGTTATCGGTGCGGGTACGGATGAATTTGTATCGTATTCACAACGCGGTTCGTTTGATGTAATTGAACACATTATGCCACCGATTATTGAATTATTCCCGTTTACTTCTCGTTTGCGTCAATTACGCCAATGGGGTGGTATGACCGATTGTACAATTGACCGTTCGCCAATTATTTCAAAAACACCAGTTGATGGAATTATGTTCAACTGTGGTTGGGGTACTGGTGGATTTAAGGCAACACCGGGTTCGGGGCATGTATTTGCCGCTTCACTTGCCAAAGGTGAAATGCACCCAATTGCCGCACCATTTAGAATCGACCGCCACTATGACGGTTATTTAATTGACGAAGCTGCTGCTGCAGGCGTGGCACACTAAGGGGGTAAAAAAATGTTATATATAAGAGACCCATATTTAAATGAAATGCGTGACCAAATGGAATACCATGTTCGCAGTGAAGCCCACAAAGCACGCCCAGTTAATCCAGCAAAAACATCGGATAAAGATTGGGGTGATTATATCTTTTTCTTTGCAAATACCAAAGGTATTCACTTTGAACGCTGGGTAAACTTTACGGGGCACCGCAAGTGGTTTAATGTAATCAGAAATACTGTTACTGATGAAATTATTGCCACATATCGTCCAGATGAAGATGTAGTTGAAGTTATCAAAAAACTAAAAATTGATACAAAAGACATTAAAGTGCCGGGCGTACTTAACAAGTTAAAAGCAAAAGGTAAAACTTCTGCTAAAAAAGCAAAATCTAAAAAAGCATAAAGGTAAATTGCTATGACACAGAAAAATCGTTTAAACAATGCTGGGCGAATTAATCGCAAAAAACCTGTAAACTTTAAATACGACGGTAAATCATACACTGGTTATGAAGGTGATACACTTGCATCAGCACTTCTTGCCAATGATGTACATTTAGTTGGTCGTTCGTTTAAATATCACCGTCCGCGTGGTATTATGACCGCTAGCGTTGAAGAACCAAATGGTTTAGTACAGCTTGAAAAAGGTGAATACGGCGAACCAAACAGCCGTACAACACAAACGGAACTTTATGATGGCTTAACGGCAAAATCACAAAACTGTTTCCCATCTGTAAAATATGATATTGGTGGATTAAACCAATTAATTGCAAAATTTATTCCATCTGGTTTTTATTACAAAACATTTATGCCAAATATGAAAGCATGGATGTTCTTTGAAAAAATCATTCGTCGTGCGGCGGGTCTTGGTAAGTCAACGGAACTTCCTGATCCAGAACAATATGCAAGAAAAACTGTATACTGTGATGTGTTAATCGCAGGGGGCGGTCCTGCTGGTTTAGTATCGGCACTTAATGCGGGTAAAACTGGTGCGCGTGTTATTCTTATGGACGAACAAAATGAAATGGGTGGTTGGGGTTTAACTAGCCCAAATATGGAAATTGATGGTAAAAAGGCATCAGTTTGGATTGCCGATATGTTATCGCAATTAAATAAACTTAAAAATGTAGAAGTGGTAAGTCGCGCTACGGTAATTGGTTATTTTGATTATAACTTTTTAACGGCGGTTGAACGAATTACTGACCATATATCAATTGACCAAAGGGACAAAGAAATCCCAAGACAAAGATTTTGGCGTATTCGTGCGAAACAAGTTATCCTTGCCCAAGGTGCGCTTGAACGCCCAATGCTATTTGCCAACAATGACCGTCCAGGTGTAATGATGGCATCGGCAATTCGTACATATATGAATCGTTATGGTGTTATGCCGGGTAATAATATTGTATTTACAACAAACAATGACACTGCATATTTTACAGCCATTGAAGCATCAAAAAATGGTGCCAATGTGACGATTGTTGATATTCGTAAAGACTTAAAATCTGATTTATTAAAACAGGCTGAAAACCAAGGCATCAAAGTTTACACAAACAGTGCAATTGTTGATGTAAAAGGTTCCCACCGTGTTAGCGGGGTTGAGGTTATGGAGCTTGCCGATGATGGTAAAACTTGCGTTGGTTCAGTGACTAAAATTACAGCTGACCTTGTCGGTATGTCAAGCGGTTGGACACCGACTGTACACTTATTCAGTCAAGCCCGTGGTAAATTAAAATGGGATGAAAAATTAACAATGTTCTTACCAGATACTTGCCAGCAAGATGTACAATGTGTTGGTGCGTGTAATGGTACAATGGATATGACAACAACCCTTAATGAATCTGCATCTGCGGGTGTAAATGCGGGTAAGTTGTCGGGTAATAAATCTGTTTCTGCAACAAAGCATAAAGCACAATCACACAAAGAAGCCCCAATGCG
>JBMZFW010000005.1:0-34954 GCA_049615605.1 Alphaproteobacteria bacterium
CAATTCCGTGTGTAAAATGTAATCAAACAGTTAAATTTAAAGATTTATTAACAACTGCAAAAGATTTAGGTGCCGATTGCTTAGCAACAGGTCATTATATTCAACGAAAAGACGGTAAAATAAAATCGGAATTACACCGCGGTTTTGACAATACCAAAGACCAATCGTATTTCCTGTTTTCAACGACACAAGAACAGCTTGATTTCCTACGCTTTCCATTGGGGCATATGGTCAAGGATGATACAAGGGAACTAGCCCATAAATTCGGTTTAAAAGTTGCCGATAAACCAGACAGCCAAGATATTTGTTTTGTGCCAAATGGTGGGTATTCTGATTTGGTTAAAAAACTTCGTCCCGAAGCAATTATGGGCGGAAACATTGTTGATTTAGATGGCAATATACTTGGCACCCACGATGGAATTATTAATTACACAATCGGGCAACGCCGTGGTATCGGCATTGGCGGTCGCAAAGACAACACCGACCCATTATATGTGGTTGAATTAAGACCAGATACAAAAGAAGTTGTCGTTGGGGGTAAAGAAGCCCTTGGCAAACAAACAATTTCCATTACTAATATCAACTGGATTGGTGATGAAGAAATAAATGACACACCAAAAGATGTACAAATTAAAATTCGTTCCGTTATGCAACCTGTAAAGGGAAAAGTTTATAAAAAAGGCAACCATATCGTTGCGGAATTTGATGAACCTGAATTTGGGGTTTCACCGGGACAGGCTTGCGTATTTTATAATAATGAAAGAATGCTTGGTGGCGGTTGGATAACCGATATTTAATTAAACGAAAAATGCTTGGTTATAAATAACCTTGCCCTGTGGAATAATATCTTTAAAAGCCTTTGCCATAAAATATTCTTGTGGTACACCTTCAAAAAACAAACCATTTACCACATTAAATCCAAACCTTGTATAATATTCTGGGTCGCCCATTACAACACAACCATCATAATTTTCATTAATGATTTGTAATGTGTATTCAATTAATTTTTTACCAATGCCTTTATTTTGATATTCAGGTAAAACCGCAACAGGTCCCATTCCAACCCAAGCCCCATTATCATTATCAAATGATACTTTTGAATAAGTAATAAAGCCAATTATATTATCATTGTCAATGGCAAGGGTTGAACAAATATCATTGTTATTGTTTACTAAACTTTCAACAATTAAATGTTCCGTTGGTCCACGCTGTGGGTCACCGTGCGGATGATTTAAAAATGCTTTGTACAATACATCTTTAACTTCCGTTAAATCTGTTTTATTAAATTGTTTTATTTTCATATTTAGCAAACTTTCTTTTGTAAATATTCAATTAAGATTTGATTTAATTGTTCAATATCTTTTACTGGTACGAATTCGTCCACTTGGTGAATTGTTGTACCGTTTACCCCATAATCAACAACAGGGCAATATTCAATAACAAAACGGCTGTCGCTTGTGCCACCATTTGTCACATATTCTGGTTTTTTACCTGTGATTTTTTCAACAACTTCGCATAATTCATCAGCCAATGGATTTTCATTCGGGTTTGTGACAAAACTGCGGTGAATAGATTTTATAATCATATCGTAATCAACACCTGTTTTATCAAATGACTGTCTAATTTGGCTTTCCAAATTTTCCCCCGTATATTCAGATGAAAAACGAATATTAAATGTAAATTCCGCAACCCCTGGTGCAACATTTGTTGCCCCTGTACCTGCGCTTACTTCAACAATTTGTAAAGAAGATGGAACAAAGTATTCATTACCTTCGTCCATTTGCATTCCCAATAATGCCGTCATTAATTCATTTAATCTGTGAATTGCATTATCAACTTTTTCAGGGTATCCAACATGCCCCTGCTTACCATTTGCCACAACCGTTGCGGTTAATGAACCACGACGCCCAACCTTAATCTGGTCACCCATCGTTGTTAAGTTTGTTGGTTCAAGGGTCAATGCACAATCCCAGCGTTCGCCTTGTTCATAAGCGTATTTTAATATTTTTTCACTGCCGTTTATGGCATCTGATTCTTCGTCCCCAGTAATAAGGATTGAAACTGAACCAGTAAAGTTTGGATTATTTGCAATTTCATTCATCGCCGTAATGGCACACGCCACACCCGATTTCATATCGGCGGAACCACGACCATATAATTTACCATCAACAATTTCCGCACCCCAAGGTTTTTGTGTCCAAGATTCTTTATCACCAATTGGCACAACATCAACATGTCCCGTTAACATTATATGCGGTTGTCCCGAACCAATGCGGGCATATAAATTATCCACATCATAAGAACCATCACCTGAGAAAGTTTGACGGAATACTTTTGCCCCCATATCATTCATATATTTTTCAACCACATCAAGACAAACAGATGAATTCGGTGTTATTGATTCAATCCTTACTAGTTCTTGTGTGATTTCAACTGGGCATAATTTAGTCATTTATTTAACTTTCTTCTTTATTTAAGGGGTTGCACCCCATTCGCTCCGCTCATCCCCCCACGCTTCACTTCGTTTCGCGACTTCGCCTTGCTCGTTTGTCAAAACAACATATGTTGTTTTGCGGAATGGTTGCACCCCACTTATTTTATTTTAACAGGTAATTAAATAAAAAACTAGATTGATTTTGATAATGAATTGTAAAGAGCAAGATTGATTTTAATTAGATAAGAATCAAGTGGGGGAAATCGACGACTAGATTTCCTAGTTTAGATTTCCCCCACGAAGATAATTATCAATTAAAATTAATCTCTAAGTAAGTCGTTTACAGAAGTCTTACTTCTTGTACGCTCATCTACTTTTTTAATGATAACAGCACACGAAAGGTTTGGACCTGGTGTACCGTCTGGTAATGGTTTACCTGGTAATGTACCTGGGACAACTACGCTGTATGCTGGTACGCGCCCCATATAAATTTCACCCGTTTCACGGTCAACGATTTTTGTTGATTGACCAATAAATACACCCATTGAAAGAACGGCGCCTTCTTCTACTACAACGCCTTCAACAACTTCCGACCTTGCACCGATAAAGCAATTATCTTCAATAATTACTGGACCTGCTTGTAATGGTTCAAGCACACCACCGATACCCGCACCACCAGAAAGGTGTACATTTTTACCGATTTGTGCACACGAACCAACCGTTGCCCAAGTATCAACCATTGTACCTTCACCAACATACGCACCAAGGTTAACAAATGATGGCATTAATACAGCCGATGGGGCAATGTATGCTGAATGACGAACAACACAACCTGGTACTGCACGGAAACCCGCTTCACGGTATGCTTTTTCATCCATCTTGGCAAATTTTGATGGTACTTTATCCCACCAAGATGAACCACCTGGTGCACCAGAAATCATTTCCATATCATTTAAACGGAATGATAATAAAACAGCCTTTTTCGCCCATTGATTAACAAACCAAGAACCGCTTGATTTATCAGCCACGCGTAATGAACCATTATCAAGTGCATTTAATGTTTCTTCAACCGCATCACGGATTTCACCCTTAGTGTCAAAATTCACACTGTCACGGTTTTCCCACGCTTGTTCAATTACGGCTTCTAGTTCTGTTAAGTTTGTCATAAGTCATTCCCCTTAAATATAAATTTATATAATGTTTGATATAATAATCATAAATTATTCAAAAGACAAGAATTTAACCAAGTCATTTGTTTTATAATCAATATAATCTTTGTATTGTTCATATTGATGTGAATTTAATTCGTTTTCAAGCCATACAGTCGTCATTCCCATTTGTTTTGGCACGACTAAGTTAACCGCCATATCTTCAAAAAACACACTGTCACTTGGATTAATGTTAAATTCATTAATCATAATATCGTAATTTGATTGTTGTGGTTTTGGTATAAAGTTCGCACCGACAATATCAAAGCACCCCACAAACAAATCGCTTATTTCCATTTTATCAAGTACATTTTGCGAATGGCTTTTTGTACCATTGGTGTGAATATATTTTTTATTTGGAATATTTGTTAAAACATTTTTTAAATCATCATCATATTCAACAACTGAATAATCAAGGTCATGCACATAGTCCAAGAAATCCATTGCATCAACATCGTGTTTCGCAATTAACCCTGCAAGGGTTGTACCATATTCGTGTAAATATTGTTTTTGTACGCTGTGTGCATTATCGGAATCCAAGTCCAATAATTTCATAACATATGAACGCATTTTTACATTCATTTCCACAAACAGATTGTTTTCCGCAGGATAGATTGTGTTGTCTAAATCAAACAACCAATTTTGTTTATTTAATAATAATGATTTATCCATATTAAACAGCGGTAATAAGTGTACCAGAACCTTTTTCTGTAAGGACTTCCATAAGTACACTGTGGGCAAGACGACCATCGGTAATAACCGCACCTTCTAGTCCGTCTTCAATTGCCTTAATACAAGTTTCAATCTTTGGTATCATACCACCAACAGCAACGCCGTCTTTTATCATTCTTTTTGCAGAAGCAACATTTAATTCAGAAACAAGTTTTTTATCCCCGTCAAGAACGCCTTCTATATCAGTTAAAAGAACAAGCCTTTTTGCCTTCATACCAGATGCAATTGCACCGGCAGCTGAATCAGCATTTACATTAAATATGTTTCCACATTCACCAATTGATATTGGCGATACAACTGGAATAGCATTTGTATTTGTTAATATTTCAAGAAGCGTTGCGTCAAATTTTGTTGGTGTGCCAACAAATCCCATATCAACAACTTTTTCAATATTACTGTCGCTGTTTTCATCTTTAACTGCCATTTTTTCAACTGTTAACATATTGCCATCAACACCTGAAATACCAACCCCCATACCGCCAGCTTTATTAATTGCTTGAACAATTGTTTGGTTTACTGGTCCGCATAAAACCATTTGTGCAACTTCCATTGTTGCTTTATCAGTTACCCTGATACCATTTTTAAATTCAGATTGTACATTTACCTTATCAAGCATTTCGCCAATTTGTGGACCACCACCGTGAACAACAATTGGGTTAATACCGATTTCCTTTAACAGTACCATATCGGATGCAAACTTAAGCGTTGCATCATCGTCACCCATAGCATTACCGCCATATTTAACAACAATAATTTTACCAAAATATGGTTTAATGTATGGTAAGCCTTCTACTAATACTTTGGCTCTTTCTAACCATTTTTCACTCATAATATCACCTTTAAAAAAAATTACATTTGAATAGAGTGTAATATATAAGTCCTTAAAATATCAATACCTGATTTTTTTTCTGAACTTGTTATCACTGCAAACGGGAATGAAGCCGCCCTTTTTTTAATTGAATCTTGGGTTTGTTTATAAACCTTTTCAATATCTGATTTTTTAATTTTATCAGTCTTTGTAAGTACAATTTGATAAGTCACTGCCGCTTCATCAAGCATATCCATTAATTCAAAATCATTGGGTTTTAAGCCGTGTCTTGAATCAATCAAAATAAACACTCTTCTAAGGTTTGCCCTGCCCCTTAAATATTTACGGATTAATGCATTCCATTTTTCAATATCTGTTTTACTTGCCTTTGCATAACCATACCCTGGCATATCAACAAGGTTAAGTTCATCATCCCCCACAAGGAAATAATTTAATTCACGGGTTCTGCCTGGGGTATTTGATGCTCTTGCTAAACCCTTGGTATTGGTAAGTGCATTAATTAATGAAGATTTACCCACATTTGAACGACCTGCGAATGCGACCTCTGGCAATTCCATAGATGGAAGCCCGCTCATTGCAACGACACCTTTTGTAAATTTCGTCCCCCTAGCAAAAAGCAATCTTGCTTTTTCTAGTTCTTCGTCTGAAAATTCTATTGTATCGATACTTTCACTCACAATTTATCCAGTTATCTTTTTCTGAATAGTATATTGCTGTGCCATAGACAGAATGTTGTTCCAAGTCCAATAAATTACAAGACCAACTGGGAATGTTGCCAGCATAAATGTAAATACAACTGGCATCCAACCAAAGATTTTCGCTTGGATTGGGTCTGTTGGTTTTGGATTTAATCTGAACTGTGCCCACATTGAAATACCCATTAAGATTGGCCATACACCAAGATTCGCCATAATTAAGAATGCAGGAACATCCCAATCAAATAAGCCAAAGCCTTGTAAAATACCTGGTGTATCAGGGGCTGATAAATCAGTCACCCAACCAATAAATGGTTCGTGGCGTGTTTCAAGTGTCACAAACAATACTTTATATAAACTAAAGAATATTGGAATTTGTACCAACATTGGTAAACAACCCGCCATTGGATTAATTTTTTCATCACGGTACAATTTCATCATTGCTTGTGATAAACCTTGACGGTCATCACCATATTGTTTTTTAAGTTCTTCCATTCGTGGGGCAAGAACTTTCATTTTTGCCATAGAACGGTATGACTTATTCGCCAGTGGGAATAATACAGCTTTTACCAGTAAAGTAATTGCAAGAATTGCAAAACCAACATTACCAATTAAACCAGATAAGAAGTGTAATAAGTAAAAGAATGGTTTAGTTAAGAAATAGAACCAACCAAAGTCAACCGAACGGTCAAACATTGGAATGTTGTATTGTTCTTCGTATTTATCAAGAACTGGAACTTCTTTTGCACCTGCAAATACTTTGATGTCATAAGAATATTTTTCACCAGACTTTAAATAAGCACCTTTATTTTTAAAGTCAGCTTGGTATAAACCATTTGGTAAATGACGGAATGTTGCATTTACTGATTTATCTTGCTGTGGGATTAAGCTTACCAACCAGAATTGGTCTGTAAAGCCAAGCCAACCATTTGATGTAGTATAAGAAATCTTTTTGTCATCTTTTACATCATCGTAATCAACCTCTTCCAATGTGCCGTCTAGTACGCCAATTGGACCATCGTGTAAAATGTATAAATTCATTTTACCGTCTTCTTGTACAGAACGGGCAATACTTGCAAAGTCAGCGATTTCAATACCATCCGATGATTTGTTAACAACTTCTTGTTTAACATTAATCATATAATCTTTATCAATTGTGAAAATCTTTCTGAATTCAACACCTTTTGAATTTACCCAAGTAAGAACCACTGGATTATCAGGTGTTAAGTTTTTATTTGATGCTTTCCATACTGTTTTGTAATCAGGTATTAAACCTTTCTTACCAACCCAACCAGTATCAATAAAGTATTGATTTTCTGTGCCACGCGGGCTTAACAGACGAACATTGGCACTGTCATCAGTGTTTTGTTCTTTATATTTGTTTAATACAAGGTCATTCACACGACCACCTTTTAAGGTAATTGAACCCGTTAATTTTGGTGTCGTAATTTTAACCGAACCATATTCACCCAATTTATCAAGTGCTTTGCTTGCGGTAATTGTTTCAGTTTTTTCAAAAACATTAACTTCTTGTGTTTCAGTGCTAGTCGTTGTTGTTTCACTAGTACTTTGTTCATAAGTTGGTTGTGGCGTTGGGAAAAAGATATTCCAGCCCACAATAACCAATATTGATAGAACAACTGCAATTATAACATTTTTAGCTTCTGAATTATTATCCATTGTATTACTTTCTTTTTTATTTTAATAAACCTGCTTCGCTTAAAGCATCGTCCAAATCTTTTACTAGTTTATCCCACGTTCTTTCCGCTGTGGAAGCCCTAGCAATAAGTACAATATCACAACTTTCCTGTAATTGCAGGTATTTTTTTGCGATTGCTTCACGCAGTCTGCGCTTGGCTTTATTGCGGATTGTGGCATTACCAATTTTCTTAGTGGCGGTAAAACCAATTTCCACCCCTTTATTGGAACAAGTTGGGGCATATTGCAATATGAATGATTTTTTAACAACGGTTTTACCCGCGTCCCTTAAACGCAAAAAATCCGCCCTTTTTTTCATTCTTGAAACATTTGGCAGATTTTTTGTATTTGATTTGTTGTGCATAATACACACCTTTTATAAAAGGTATTATGCGCTTAATTTAGCGCGACCTTTAGCACGACGAGCCGCTAAGATGTTGCGACCAGCTTTTGTTGCCATACGAGCACGGAAGCCGTGACGACGTTTGCGTACTAAGTTACTTGGTTGGAATGTGCGTTTCATTGTCTTATCCCTTTAAATTAAATAAAATCTTGCGTACTTATATATTATGCTTGGGCGTATGTCAAACAAAAAACTTAAAAAAATCCTATTTAATAAGTTCTTCACAAATACTTATATCAAGGGAAACTTCTGACAATGGTAATTCAAGGTCAAATTTTTCCAACATTACCGCTTCATCACGAAGCTTTGCCGCCCTTTCAAAATCAAGGTTTTCTGCTGATTTTTTCATTTCTTTACGAAGTAATGGGATATAGTTTTTGATTGATACACTGCCCCATTTTGTTTCCGTATGATTAAACTGTTTCTTTCGTTCCACACTGTTCTTTGATAAAATGTCGCCAATGGCTGATGATACTGATTTTTTAATGGTTTGCGGGGTAATGTTGTTATCTTTGTTGTATTGCAACTGTTTTTCACGCCTGCGAGCAGTTTCACCCACCGCATATTCCAATGAGGCCGTCATCGTATCGGCATATAAAACCACACGACCATTCACGTTTCTGGCGGCACGACCAATTGTTTGAACCAATGAACGCTTTGAACGAAGGAAACCTTCTTTATCCGCATCAAGTATACAAACCAAGCTACATTCTGGGATATCCAAGCCTTCACGCAGTAAGTTAATACCAACCAACACATCAAATTCCCCAAGGCGAAGCCCACGGATAATTTCAATTCGTTCCAATGTATCAATATCACTGTGTAAGTATTCGGCTTTTACACCCAAGTCTTTTAAATACACTGTTAATTCTTCTGCCATTTTTTTTGTAAGGGTTGTCACAAGCACCCTTTCGCCTTTGGCAATTACCTTTTTACATTCATCAAGAACATCTTCAATCTGGTTTGAACACGGTTTTATTTCACATACGGGGTCAACCAATCCCGTTGGACGGACAACCTGTTCCACAAATTCCCCATAAGTTTGTTCCAATTCCCAATCCCCTGGGGTTGCCGATACAAATACAGTTTGCGGGCGGATTTCATTCCATTCTTCGTGTTTTAATGGACGGTTATCTGTACAGCTTGGCAAACGGAAGCCGTGTTCCGATAATGCAGTTTTACGGTTAAAGTCCCCTTTGAACATTCCGCCAATTTGGCTAACACTTACATGGCTTTCATCCATTATTAACAATGCATCTTCTGGTAAATATTCAAACAGTGTTGGTGGCGGATGACCAGATTCCCTGCCTGTTAAGTGCTTTGAATAATTTTCAATCCCTGAACAGAATCCAGTGCTTTCCATCATTTCCAAATCAAACCTAGTTCGTTCTTCCAATCTTTGATGTTCAAGGTGCTTTTCGTTTTCCTTAAAATACTTTAATCGTTCATCAAGTTCCACTTTGATTGTTTTAATTGCCTGTGCAACCGTTGGGCGTGGAATTACATAGTGGGAATTGGCATATATCCTTACTTCGGTAAATTTATCATTTTTCTTACCCGTCAATGGGTCAAATTCCACAATGCTTTCCACTTCATCGCCAAAGAATGATATTCGCCACGCCATATCTTCTTGGTGAACGGGGTGAATTTCAAGAACATCACCACGAATACGGAAAGTCCCCCTGTCCAGTGATAAATCATTGCGTTTATATTGCAATTCAACCAATGTTTTTGCCATATCCGTTGGTTCCATAGTCATTCCAACTGAAATCGGTAATGACATTTGGGAATATGTTTCCGCATCACCAATACCGTAAATACACGATACGGACGAAACAATAATTACATCATTGCGTTCCAACAGTGAACGGGTTGCCGAATGTCGCATACGGTCAATTTGTTCATTGATTGATGAATCTTTTTCAATATAAGTATCTGTTTTTGCCACATAAGCTTCTGGTTGATAGTAATCATAATACGAAACAAAATATTCAACCGCATTATTTGGGAAAAATTCCAACATTTCACCATATAATTGTGCCGCCAAGGTTTTGTTTGGTGCCATAATTAATGTTGGTTTGCCAAGCCTTTGAATAAGATGTGCCATTGTAAAGGTTTTACCCGAACCTGTTACACCCAACAGGACTTGGTCTTTTTTACCTTCAATTATGCCCTTTTCCAATTCATCAATGGCAACGGGTTGGTCGCCCGATGGCTTAAAGTCGCTATGTAATTCAAAGTCTTTTTGAATTATTTTTCTTTGCTTAACGCTATCTTGCCTTTTTATTTTAACTGGGCTATCAAGATTTTCTTTTTTTGAACGATTATGTGCCATTTCAAACCTAAACATTTATATGATTAATTTAACAAGCCTAGTATTATACAGAAAAATTATACTTTTTTCAATTTTTTAAATTGTTTTTATTGTTTTAATCATATAGCATTTAATAATTAAAAAATTAATGAATATCTTAGGAAAGTAAAATGTCTATACTATCAAAACGATTATCAAACATTAAGCCATCACCAACTGTTGCGGTAACAACAAAAGCTAATCAATTAAAAGCGGAAGGTCGCGATGTAATTGGCTTGGGTGCGGGTGAACCTGATTTTGATACACCTGCCCATATTGCCGAAGCGGGTAAAAAAGCAATAACTGACGGTAAGACAAGATATGCCCCGCCTGCGGGTATCCCAGAATTAAGAAAGGCAATTGTTGAAAAATTTAAACGCGACAATGACCTTACTTATACAGCGGAACAAATCAATGTTGGTGTGGGTGGTAAACAGACTATTTACAATTTATTCTGTGCAACAATTAACGATGGTGACGAAGTAATCGTACCAGCACCATATTGGGTATCGTACCCTGATATCGCATTATTATATGGCGGTGTACCTGTATTTGTTGATTGCGGTATTGAAAGCAACTTTAAATTAACACCTGAACAACTGGAAAATGCAATTACACCAAAGACTAAGTGGCTTGTACTTAACAGCCCGTCAAATCCAACTGGTGCCGGTTATACAGAAGATGAATTAAAAGAACTGGGCGAAGTTCTTAAAAAGCATCCACAAGTTTATATTATGACGGACGATATGTATGAATTTCTTGTTTACGATGACTTTAAATTTAAAACTATTGCCCAAGTTGTGCCTGAATTATACGACCGTACAATGACATTAAACGGTGTATCAAAAGCATATTGTATGACGGGGTGGCGTATTGGTTATGCAGCTGGTCCAGTGGAAATTATTAAAGCAATGAATATGTTAAATTCACAGTCATCATCATCGGCTGCGACTATGGCACAATGGGCAGCTGTTGAAGCCTTAAACGGCGACCACAGTTTTATTGCAAAAAATAACGAACAATTCGTTAAACGCAGAAACTTTGTTGTTGAAAAATTAAATGCCATTGAAGGAATTGAATGTCCAAAACCAGATGGTGCATTTTATGTATATCCATCAATCAAAGCATTAATTGGTAAAAAGACACCAGATGGCACAACAATTAACACGGACGAAGATTTTGCAAACTACTTACTTGAAAGTCAAGGGGTTGCAATCGTTCACGGTGAAGCATTTGGTCTAAGCCCATACTTCCGTGTGTCTTATGCCACATCTGATGAAAACCTTGCCAAAGCAATGGAACGAATTAAACAGGCTGTAGAAGTATTAGTTTAAAAATCCTAAATAAATATTAGTGGTCAAATACCAAGCATTTGTGAGCGACTACGACAAGTAGTCATCCAAAAATCTTTAATAAACCATAAATAAAAATTAATGGGCAAGAATCAAGGTTTTGTGAATGACGGCTAGGTATTTCTAGCCGAGTGAGCAAAACCGCAGATAATTGTCCATTAATTTTTATTTATTTTTATGGTGTAAATCATATTTGTTGCAACCGCTATCAAAGCCACAGTCCCACCAATAATACTTTCATAAGTTGGCGTATCGTTTAAGAATATCCAAGCCATTAATGTACCAAAGAATGTTTCTGTTATTAACATTAAATTAACTTCTGGTGCGGTGATAAGTTTTGATGCATAAAACAACCCGCCATAGGTAATGGCAACAATTAAAATATTTGCAAGCATATTAAAACTGGCAAATGTTGTTTGTGGTAATGCCGGTGTTTGATAAGCAAAAGTTAATATTGACCAAAATATGCAACCAATTGAAATAATTATCATTCCCGGTATGTGTTTTAATGAACGGGCAACAACACTCATCGCGGAATTACATAAAACAAATATAAACGCAAATACAATCCCCCAATCTAGCCCTGCATCAAAGCTGTCTTTGTATGCGTAATATGTTCCGCCAATAACAAAGACGCTACAAAACTTAACCATATTACTAATTTTTTCTTTTAAGAAAACATAACTCATTATAACCGCAAGTAATGGGCTTAATACATACATTAACAATACATTTACCGCTGATGTTAATTGTACAGCGATACTAAAAAATGCACCAGATGAACCGAACAACAGGCTCATCAACCATTCTTTGCGGGTCATTTTTGATAAATATGTTATAAATTTATTTCTGTAAATTATTAATGTTGATATGAAAAGACATACGAAAACACCAAAGTTTCGCCAAAAAGCAACGCTTACCCCATCCATTTCAGTATAACGAATGGTAACAACATCCATACTTACGAATGCCACAACAATTGCCAAAATTAAATAACCTTTTGTGTAATCTTGCATAACCTGTTTATCCTTTGCTTTGATATTAATTAAGTTTTAAACAAATAACAACACAATAAAGCTTGACATTGTTGGGGTTTTAACATATATATAGCCCACTGTCTGAGAATGATTAGGATATTAATAGATAGAAACTATAAGTATTCTCACCTTTTTAAAGGGATATCGGACTTAAAACTTGAAAGGAAACTATTATGACAAAAATCGTACAAGCGAAATATAAAATTGACCGCCGTCTGGGTGTAAACCTATGGGGTCGTGCTAAATCTCCAATTAACAAACGCCCTTCTGCGCCTGGTCAACACGGTGCTAGAAGAAAGAAACCTACTGATTACGGTATTCAGTTATTTGCTAAGCAAAAACTAAAAGGTTACTATGGTCGTATTGGTGAAAAGAAATTCCGTAAATACTATGACGAAGCTGCACGTATTAAAGGTAACACTGCAACAAACTTAATCGGCTTATTAGAGCGCCGTTTAGATGCGGTTGTATACCGTGCGAAATTCGTACCAACTGTATTTGCTGCTAGACAGTTCGTAAGCCACGGACACGTATTAGTAAATGGTAAAAGAGTAACAATTGCTTCTTACATGGTTAAAGAAGGCGATGTTATTGAAGTTAAAGAAAAGTCTCGTCAAATGCCACTAGTTATTGAAGCTATTGCATCTGCTGAACGTGAATTCTGTGACTACATTGAAGTTGACGAAAAGAAATTCAGTGCTGTATTCAAACGCACACCTACTTTAGACGAAGTTCCGTACCCAGTACAAATGGAACCAAACCTAGTAGTCGAATTCTACTCTCGTTAATACGAAGTACAACATTCAAAAAAGCCCTGCAATTTTGTGGGGCTTTTTTTATGGTGCTTGACTATCTTTGCATTTTGCCTTATATTTAAATTATTAAAAAGCCAAAGGGCTTTCTTGTGTTTCAAACCACAGGCAAGCCCTTTTTTATTACTTAAACAAAAAGGAAAAACAAGATGTCTACACTTATTATGCCAAAGGCTACGACTGTATGGTTAGTTGACAATACAACATTAACATTCAAACAAATCGCTGATTTTACAGGTATGCACGAACTAGAAGTTCAGGCAATCGCCGATGGTGAAGTTGGTGCAAATATCCAACCTAGCGACCCTATCGCTGATGATTTATTAACAATGGAAGAAATTGAAAGATGTCAAGGCGACGAAAAAGCTTCTTTAAAGCAATCTGCAAATGACTTACCAGTTAAGAAACAAAAAGGTCAAAGGTATAAACCGATTAAAGTGCGTGAAGAAATTCCAAATGCTGTTGTTTGGTTAATCCGCCACTATCCAGATATTAAGGATAGCCAAATTATTAAATTAATTGGTACAACAAAAGCAACAATTACAAAATTAAAAGAAGACCAAGAATACCGCAACGAAAAGGCTGGCGAACCAGCAAGCCCAGTTGAATTAGGTCTTTGTTCTAAAAATGAATTGGACGCTT
Organism: Alphaproteobacteria bacterium; assembly: GCA_049615605.1. Classification (GTDB taxonomy): domain Bacteria; phylum Pseudomonadota; class Alphaproteobacteria; order JAQWUY01; family JAQWUY01; genus JAQWUY01. The sequence goes on from JBMZFW010000005.1 coordinate 14,196, forward strand.
TAACAGCAACATTATAAAATAAAAAAAAGCCCCGCATTAGCGGGGTTTTTTTTTATATTAATTTCAAAATTCATTAAACAATCAAATACGAAGTGTAGTTGATGATAAAAAAAATAAATAGATTTTAATGAGTCAAATGCGAAGTGTAGTTGACCATTAAAATTTATTTATTAAAGGTTATTATGTAGTTGATGTCTAAGTCGCCTTTATTCTCTTTCCAAGAATCTGAAAAAGGTTCATAAGTAACACCCGTCATATCAATTGGTCTTGCCAACCCATCAAGCATATTACATATTTCCGATGGCTTTAAAAATTTGTGCCATTCGTGTGTTCCCTTTGGCAACCACCTTAGGATATATTCCGCACCAATAATGGCAATACCATATGCTTTTAATGTGCGGTTAATTGTTGAAACGAATAACAATCCGTCTGTTTTAACACAATCATTACACACACGGACAAAGTTATCTGGGTTATCAACATGTTCGATTACTTCCAATGTTAAGACAACATCAAATTTTTCATCAGTCTTTGCCAAGTCATTTACATCTTGCACACGGTAATCAATTTTAAGACCGCTTTGCTTTGCATGTAATTTTGCAACTTCAATCATTTTTTCCGTTGCATCAATACCAACAACATTCGCCCCCAATAATGCAAGACTTTCACTTAACAATCCGCCACCACAACCAATATCAAGGATTTTCAAGCCTTTTAATGGCTTATCAGCATCAGTTTTAAGATTAAATTTTTCACAAATTTGGCGTTTAATATATGAAACACGGGTTGGATTAAACCTGTGTAATGGTTTCATTTTCCCATTTGGATTCCACCAATCTTCCGCAAAGTCAGAAAATTTCTTAACTTCGTCTTGATTTGCAAATGTTTGTTTTTGTTTTGTCATTTGATTTTGTCGCAAAAATAAAGTATGTTTTACAAGAATATTTTAAATAATATATAATAGTTAAAGCAAAAATAAAACTATATTTTAATAAAGGTTTTGAACATTGAGAATAGTAATGAAATTTGGCGGCACATCAGTCGGTGATTTAGACAAAATAAAAAATGTCGCGCAAAAAGTAAAAAAAGAAGTTGAAAATGGCAACCAAGTTTGTGTTGTTGTTTCGGCGATGTCTGGTGTTACAAACCAACTGGTTGAATATGTTGAACAATCATCTTCATCATATGACCCAATTGAATATGATGCGGTTGTTTCATCTGGCGAACAGGTAACAGCGGGCTTATTAGCCCTTAACCTACAAGAACTTGGCGTTACGGCAAGGTCTTGGCTTGGTTGGCAGGCTGGTATTGAAACAAGCAAAGCCCATGCAAGGGCACGAATTGAAAATATTGAAGGTTCAAAAATTGTTGAATATTTGGAAACTGGTGGCGTATCTGTAATTGCAGGCTTCCAAGGATATTCAAAAGAAAGCATGCGAATTACAACACTTGGTCGCGGGGGAAGTGATACTTCTGCGGTGGCACTTGCTGTTGGTATTAAAGCTGATCGTTGTGATATTTATACTGATGTTGATGGTGTTTATACTTGCGACCCAAGGGTTGTTAAAAATGCAAGGAAACTTGAAAGTATTTCATTTGAAGAAATGTTGGAACTTTCTTCACTGGGAAGTAAAGTATTACAAACACGCTCAGTTGAAATTGCAATGAATTATAAAATGCCTTTACAAGTATTATCTTCGTTTGAAGATTTACCAGGCACACTTATTAAGGATGAGGATGAAAATATGGAAAAACAAGTAGTAGTTGGCGTTGCCGCACAAAAAGACGAAGCACAAATTGTATTGTCAAATATTCCCGATGAACCGGGTAAAGTGGCACAAGTTTTTGGTCGTATTGCCGAAGCAAACATTAATGTTGATATGATTATCCAAACAACATCGGGTGATAACAAGACAACTGATATCACATTTACTGTTCCAGAAAATGACCTAGATAAATCTGTAAAAATCCTTGAAGATGCAAAATCTGAAATTGGATTTGAAAAATTATTCTCTGACAAAGCGGTTGCAAAAGTATCTGTTGTTGGTGTTGGCATGCGTTCACACACAGGCGTTGGTCAAACTGTATTCCAAACACTTGCTGATAAAAACATTAATATTAAAGATATCTCAACTAGTGAGGTTAAAATATCTGTATTAATTGAACAAGATTATGTGGAATTAGCACAGCGTGCTTTACACGAAGCATTTGAATTAGATAAACAATAGTATAACCCCTTGTAAATATTGTAAATATATAGTAAATATTTACATATTGTTACATAAGGAAAAATAATGTCTGAACAAGAACAAATAAAATTAGAATATACAATCGGTTCAAAGCTAGAACGCCACCGTATTAAGAAAAAACTAACAACTGCCCAAGTTGCTAAGAAAACTTGTATATCTGAAAAATATATTGTTGCCATTGAAAAAGGCGATATGGATTCACTTCCTGAAAATGCTTATGCAATTGGTTTTATTCGTACATATGCAAATTTATTAAAGATTGCACCTGAACCATTGGTTACTGAATTTAAACAGTTTAAAAAAGATAATGTTCGTGATGAATACAAATCATATAACCCAGTTCAAGAAACTGATAATAAGAAATATGTATATGTTGCCATATTAATTCTTGCTATTATTGCAATTTATATCTTAATTAACTCAATGCTGGGTAATGATACCCCTAAGACAGATGAAACGAAAACATCTGTTAATACTGAAGTAACTGTTGAAACTTCTTCTAACAAAAATGAAATGGAAAGTTCTGATACAACTTCAACGCAAAGCAATTCGGTTGAAACGGCTACTACTTCAACTGCATCTGAATTAAATGACAGCCTTGAAAACGAATTGTCATCTAATACAACAGAAGAACCACAACCTATTGTCACAGTTGACGATACGGAAGGTAAAATTAAATTTATCGCACTTGATGATGTTGATGTGAAAATTTACAACAACCAAGGTGGAATTCATTACAAAGGCACACTTGAAAAAGGTCGTTATGTAACAGCACCAATGGACAAAGGATTTAGCATCTGGGTAAACAATGGTGGTAATTTATCTGTTACTTTTTCTGGTTTATACGAAAACAAAGTAATCGGCGAAGCTGATATTGTACTTAATAAACTTATTCTTAATAAAAGAAATTTAAGAAAACACTTTAAGTAGGTAAAGCAATGTCTATCGATAGTGTCCGTCCTTGGCGTGCCATTGCACGCAGGAAATCTAAACAAATAATGGTTGGTAATGTTGCCGTTGGTGGCGATGCCCCTATTTCTGTGCAAACGATGACCAATACATTAACAACGGATGTTAAGGCAACGATTGAACAAATCCAAGCGTGCGCCGAAGTTGGCGCCGACCTTATCCGTGTATCTTGCCCTGATGAAGACAGCACAAAAGCCTTAAAAGAAATTGTAAAAGAAAGCCCTATTCCAATTATTGCTGATATTCACTTTCACTATAAACGCGGGATTGAAGCGGCAGAAGCAGGTGCGGCTTGTTTGCGTATTAACCCAGGTAATATTGGCAAACAAGACAGAGTCCTTGAAGTCGTAAAAGCTGCCAAAGACAACAACTGTTCTATGCGAATTGGCGTTAATGGTGGTTCTTTGGAAAAGCACTTACTTGAAAAATATGGTGAACCGTGTCCAGAAGCATTGGTTGAAAGTGCATTGGAACACGCCAAAATTTTGGAAGATGCGGACTTTACTGAATTTAAAATTGCTGTAAAGGCTAGCGATGTATTCCTTGCTTGTGCGGCTTATCATGCACTGGCTGATGCGTGTGATTATCCATTGCACGTTGGTATCACGGAAAGTGGTGGCTTAATTGGTGGTTCAATTCGTTCATCAATCGGGGTTGGTAATTTATTATGGGCTGGGGTTGGTGATACAATTCGTATTTCATTATCCGCTGACCCAGTGGAAGAAATCAAAACTGGTTATGCCATATTAAAATCATTGGGCTTACGACACCGCGGGGTAAATGTTATTTCGTGCCCTAGTTGTGCCCGCCAAGCATTTGATGTTGTTAAAACAGTACAAGTATTGGAAGAACGTCTTGAACACATATCAACGCCTTTAACATTGTCTGTACTTGGTTGTATTGTAAATGGTATTGGCGAAGCCCAACATACAGATGTTGGATTTATTGGTGGCGGTAATGACACCCATCAAGTATATTTAAATGGTCTTCCCGACCACAGATTAAAAGACGAAGATGTAATTAACCACATTGTTGGCTTAGTTGAACAAAAGGCAGAAGAATTAGAAAAGGCAAAGGTATAAACAAATGGATAAATTGCAAAAAATAAAAGGTACGCAAGATTTATTACAAAGCGAAATGAAAAGTCATCGTTTCGTGATTGAAACTGCCCGTCGTGTTGCATCAAACTTTGGTTATGACAGCATTGCAACCCCTATTTTTGAATCAACTGATGTATTTTCCCGTCCACTTGGGGAAACATCTGATGTGGTGACAAAAGAAATGTATACATTTGAAAGCCGTGGCGGTGATTCAATCACCCTTCGCCCCGAAGGTACAGCAGGCGTGGTTCGTTCATTCATTGAAAATGGTTTAACACAATCAGGTCCTTTTAAAGTATTTTACGATGGTGCAATGTTCCGTTATGAACGCCCACAAAAAGGTCGCCAAAGACAATTCCACCAATTCGGCGTAGAAGCATTATCTGTTGAAAATTCAACTTGTGATGTGGAAATCATTGCAATGGGTCAAATGATATTGGAACAACTTGGTGTGGCAAAAGACATTACATTACACATTAATACATTGGGCGACAAAGAAAGCCGTGATAATTACCGTGATAAATTAGTATCTTATCTTTCTGATTTCAAAAATGAATTATCCGAAGACAGCAAATCTAGGTTAGAAAAAAATCCACTTCGCATATTGGATTCAAAAGATGAAAATGACCGCAAGATTATTAAGGACGCACCTGTATTATACGATTCATTAAACGAAGTATCAAAAACACACTTTGACAATGTTCTTGCAGGGCTTGATAGCCTTGGCATTAAATATGTTCACGACCATAACTTAGTACGCGGGTTTGATTATTATTGCCATACTGCATTTGAATTTATTACGGACACATTGGGTGCACAAGGTACAGTCCTTGGCGGTGGTCGTTATGATAACCTTTGTGAATTAATGGGTGGTAATAAAACCGCAGGTATCGGTTTTGCCGCTGGTGTGGAAAGACTTGCCCTTATGGTTGGGGAAACAAACTTTGAAACAAATGATTCCGTTTGTATTATTCCAATGGATGATAATTCAACCAAGCAAGGTTTAATAATAGCATCTGATTTAAGAGGCAATAACATTCGTGCTGAAATGACTTTTTCAGGCAATATGAAAAAGCGAATGAAATATGCGGATAAGATTGGTGCAAAAATTGCCGTAATTATCGGCGAAGAAGAAATGGAAAAGCAATCTGCAACTGTTCGTGATTTAGTATCGGGCGAACAAACAGAAGTTCCATTTAATGACATAACAACAACAATAACAAATATATTAAAGGGCTAAACAATGGCTTGGACAGATAAATTAGACGATGTAATCAAACGCGCCGAAATGGTTAATGAAAAATTAAGTACGGGCGGTTTATCAAGTGAAGAATTGCAAAAGTATTCAAAAGAATACGGCAACCTTGAACCAATGGTAAATAAGATTAAGGAATATAAAAACCTTGTTTCCAATATGGAAAATGCCAAGGAAATGATGAATGATTCCGATCCTGAAATGGCAGAAATGGCAAAAGACGAATTTGAATCTGCTAAAGAAGTATTTCCAGAGATGGAACAAGAATTACAAATTATGATGCTTCCAAAAGACGAAGCCGACGATAAAAACGTAATTATGGAAATTCGTGCTGGTGCTGGTGGTGATGAAGCTGGTTTATTTGCTGGTTCATTGCTTCGTATGTATCAAAGGTATGCGGAAAATCGTGGTTGGAAGACGGAAATCCTTGAATTTAACCAAACCGACTTAGATGGATACAACTTTGTAAGCTTATCTGTTTCTGGCGAAAATGTTTATTCACGAATGAAATATGAATCTGGTGGACACCGCGTACAACGCGTTCCTGAAACGGAAAGTTCGGGTCGTATTCACACATCTGCGGCAACGGTTGCCGTATTACCAGAAGCCGAAGATATTGACATTGATATTAACCCTGCTGACCTTCGCATTGATACATATCGTGCATCGGGTGCGGGTGGGCAACACGTAAATACAACCGACAGTGCGGTTCGTATTACCCACGTTCCAACGGGCGTTGTATCACAATGTCAATCAGGTCGTTCACAACACAAGAACAAAGACCAAGCAATGAAAATGTTAAAAGCATTAATTTACGACCAACAACGCCAAAAAGCCGAAGAAGAAATGGCTTCTGATCGTAAATTACAAGTCGGCAGTGGCGACCGTTCACAAAGGATTAAAACATACAATTTCCCAGAACGCCGTGTTACCGACCACCGAATTGGTTTAACTGTTTATAAACTGGATAAGATTATGGATGGTGAACTTGATGAAATGCTTGATGCAATCATTACCCACGACCAATTGGAACAGCTTGCAAATTATGGTGATTAATTCTAAAATTTTGTTTGCAAGTAATAAAATATACTGATACTATTTTTCCATTCGCACCTTTACAGGGCAAATAGTTTAATTTATGAGGACCCAAAACAGGGGCAAATATGGAAAAAATAGTTTTTGATTATATAAAAAAACCTGATGATATATACAAAGCATCATTTGACGCAATCAATAATGAAGCCGATTTTTCAAATATTTCAGATGACATAAAACCAATTGCATTGCGTATGATACACGCAACGGCAAACCCGAAACTGGTATCCGATATTAAATATTCAACAAATGCGGTTAATTCTGGATTTAATGCACTTAACAATGGTGGGGCTATTTTATGTGATTGTGAAATGGTTGCAGGCGGTATAACACAAAAATTATTGCCACAAAATAACGAAGTAATATGTACTTTAAACAATCCACAAACTGCGAAAATTGCAAAACAACTTGGGACAACTCGTTCAGCCGCTGCGGTTGAATTATGGCGTGATAAATTGGCAGGAAGCATTGTTGTTATTGGCAATGCACCAACGACCCTATTCCATTTGTTGGAACGCATATTAAATGACGGTTGGGATAAACCAGCACTTATTATTGGTTTGCCGATTGGTTATATTGGTGCGGTTGAATCAAAACAAGCATTGGTTGATTATGGAAATGAACTTGAATACATTACATTAATTTCAAAATTGGGCGGGTCTTCTATGGCGGCTAGTGTGGTTAATGCAATCAATGGTGGGAATAAGGCTTCATACAATGTCAAATAAGATAAACATAATTGGTATTGGTGCAAATGGCACAAACAGCCTTAGTAAAACCGCAGTTGATACATTGGTGAAAAGCGATGTTATTTTTGGTGGTATTCGTCATCTTGATATGATTGAAACAAAGGCGGAAAAAACCGAATGGATTTCCCCATTTAAAGACAATATTGAAATTGTAAAAAAAGAATTTGAACAAAATAAACAAATTTCAATCATTGCAACTGGTGATGTTAATTGGTTTGGTGTTGCAAAAATCATCACAAAACATTTTGGTAAACAAAACATTAATATTATAAATAATGTTGGTGCTTTTTCTTTGGCTTCAATAAAAATGGGTTGGTCAATCCAAGATGTAAATTGTTTATCAATTCACGGGCGTAAACTTAATTCAATTATTCCAAAACTTTACAATGGGGCAAAATTAATTGTTTTAACAAACGATAAAAATTCCCCTATTGAAATATGCAATGTTTTAAAAGACAACAATTTAAATGACAGTAAAATTACCGTACTTAATGAATTGGGCGCAAACAGTGAAACTGTACAAGAATTTATTGCAAATAATCCGCAACTTGCAAACAGCGACTTAAATGTTGTTGCTATTGATGTTGTTGGGTTAACACCAAGCTTGACTGGTGGATTAAATGACGATTTACTTATCAATGATGGGCAATTAACAAAACGCGAAGTAAGGGCAATTACAATGTCTTCATTACAACCATATCCAAATGCAATTCTTTGGGACATTGGTTCTGGTTCTGGTTCAATATCTATTGAATGGGCAAGACTTGGTGGAATTTCACATGCCTTTGAAAAAAATGAAGAAAGATTTAACAATATTAAGCAAAACATTATAAATCTTGGCGTGGAAAATAATGTTTACCCATACAATTCAACAATTGATAAAGAAATTGATACATTACAATCCCCAGATTGTATCTTTGTTGGTGGCGGGTTAACTAGCCTTGATATTGATATTTTATACAACAAATTAAAAACAGGTGGTCGCCTTGTTATTAACACGGTAAGTATGCAAGGTTCTGATATTATCAATAAAGTATATCAAAAATATGGGGGTAGTATTTCCCGCATTAATATTGAACGAAATAGTAAAGTTGGTTCTTTTGACACATTAAAACCAATGGCTAGTGTAATTCACTTTTATTTAATTAAGGAATAACAATGGCAAAATTATTCGGCGTTTCAGTTGGCACAGGTGATGAAAACTTAATTACAGTTAAGGGTCTTAATATTATTAAGTCCGCACCTGTTATTGCATATATTCATTTACCGAACAAAGATTCACTTGCCCTGTCCATTATTAAAAATCATATTTCTGATGATAAGGTACACATTCCAATTGCAATGCCAATGAATTTGGAAACTGAAACCGCATCAAATGCTTATGATAATGGTGCTGTTGAAATTAAAAAATATTTAGATGCGGGTAAAGATGTGGCTTTTCTATGCGAAGGCGACAGCTTATTTTACGGTTCATTTATGTATATTAATGACCGCATTAAATCAGATTACAATGTTGAAATTATCCCTGGGGTAAATTCTGTTTCTGCATCAAGTTCCGCCCTTGGTATGGGGTTGGTTTCAAGGAATGAAATATTATCCGTAATTCCTGCTACAAATGATGAAGAAAAAATAATATCCGCCATTGAAAGTGCCGATACAATTGTGATTATGAAAATTGGCAAGCACTTGAATAAAATTAAAGACATCTTAACTAAACTTAATTTGACTGATAATGCCTATTGTGTGATAAATGCTTCACACGATAATGAACAAGTTTCACCACTTAACCAAGTTGAAACTTCACCTTATTTTGCAACAATTATAATTAAAAAGAATACTGGATTATACTAATGAATATATCAATAATATGCTTAACACAAAATGGTCTTAACACAGCAAATAAAATCCAATCAAATATTGGCGGAACTGTATTTGGTTTAAATGGTCGTGTGGAAACGGAAAATACTTTTGAAAACGCAACTGATTTTATTGGCAAACAATTTGCAAGTGGTAATGCGGTAATTGGTGTTTGCGCAACGGCTATATTGGTTCGTTCTATTGCCCCATTTTTAAATGCTAAAAAAACAGACAGCCCAGCAATTGCCATATCGGAAAATGGCGATACAGTCGTTCCCGTTCTTGGCGGGCATTATGGCGGTTATGACTTGGCTTTTGAAATTGGTGAAGTATTAAATACGACCCCTGCTATTACCAATGCGGGTGATAAGACACTTGGGTTTTCATTTGATAACTTACCAAGTGATTGGGAATTAAGTGATAATAATCTAGTTAAAAAAATAACTGCACAACTTTTACAAGATGGCGGGGTTAATTTAATTGATGATATTGGTGTTGATTTCCCAAACAAAGATTTATTCAAAGGTGGCGATTTAACAGTTCACATTACAAACCAATCTGGTTTTGAAAATGAAAATACACTGGTTATTTATCCCCCATCTATTGTTCTTGGTGTTGGCTTGGAACGAAACGCCCCTGCAAGTGGTTTAATTGAATTTGTTGATGGTGTTTTGGATGATAATAATTATTCGCACAAGGCAATATCCGTTATATCATCAGTTGATTTAAAAATTGACGAGGGTGGATTAAAAGGTCTTAGCAAACATTACAACAAACCATTAAGCTTCTTTAATACAGACGAATTAAATAAACACAAAGACAACATTCCAAACCCAAGTGATGTTGTGTTTAATGAAATTGGTTGTTATGGGGTTGCAGAACCTTGCGTCCTTGCAAATGGTGGTGAAATTGTTGTTGAAAAACAAAAGTCTGATAAACACACGGTTGCAATTGGTAAATTAAACACCCCTGCCGTTATTAAAAATGGGAAACCATCTGGTAAATTATTTGTTGTTGGTATTGGTGCAGGCGAAGACCAATGGCGCACACCACAGGCAACTAGGGCAATTAAGGAATCAGAAGTAATTGTTGGTTATAAATTATATCTTGACTTAATAAATGATTTAATCACGGGCAAAGAAACTGCCGACAGTGAACTGGGCGAAGAAGAAGCACGCGTAAGAAAAGCAATTGAAATTGCAAGCACTGGTAAAAATGTATCGCTTGTTTGTTCAGGTGATGCATCAATCTATGCCCTTGCAACATTGGTATTTGAATTGCTTGACCGCAATCCAGACAACCGCAACTGGCAAGGTATTGATATTGAACTTGTACCAGGTATTTCCGCATTCCAAGCTTGTTCTGCAAGGTTGGGCGCACCATTTAATCACGATTTTTGCTTGGTAAGTTTATCGGACTTATTAACACCAAGGGAAGCAATCTTAAAACGCCTTGAAAAACTTGGCGAAGGTGATTTTGTCGTTGCCTTTTACAACCCACAATCAAAAAGGCGCAAGACTTTATTAAAAGAAGCACAAAAAACATTACTTAACCACCGCCCAGAAAACACACCCGTTGCCATTGGTCGCAACCTTGGGCGTGATGGGGAAAATATTACCATTACCACATTAAAAGATTTTGAACCTGAAATGGTTGATATGCTTTCATTAGTTGTAATTGGCAATTCGGAAACAAAAACATTTACTTCCGCAGGGCGTGAATTCGTATACACACCACGCGGATATGCAAAGAAAATGGAAGATTAAAAAAGGAATATATTAAATGACAGTTTACTTTATCGGTGCAGGCCCAGGGGCACCAGACTTAATTACAATTCGTGGTTTAAAATTAATTCAACAATGTAAAACTTGTTTATATGCAGGTTCACTTGTACCAACGGAAATTGTTGCCGAAGCACCGCAAGGTACAACCGTTATGGATACGGCGGCAATGCACTTGGACGAAATTATCGGTCATATCAAAGATGCCCACGATAAAGGGCACGATGTTTCCCGCGTCCATTCGGGCGACCCATCAATTTATGGCGCAACGGCGGAACAAATGCGCAAGCTTGATGAACTTGGTATTGATTATGAAATTATTCCAGGGGTTTCGGCGTACGCGGCAATGGCGGCTGCAATGAAAAAAGAATTAACTTTGGCGGATGTATCACAAACCGTAATTATTACGCGAACTTCTGTGCGTTCAAGCGGAATGCCAAAGGGCGAAGAACTTGCGGAACTTGGAAAATCAAGGGCAACCCTTGCAATTCATTTATCTGTAAATAATCTTAAGAATGTAATCCGTGATTTAACACCACACTACGGCGAAGATTGTCCCGTTGCTGTTGGATACAGGGTATCATGGGCTGACCAAGAATTTGTTTATGGAACATTATCAACAATTCGTGATAAGGTAAAAAAAGCTGGCTTTACAAGAACTGCATTAATTATGGTTGGTGAAGTCTTAAACACAGAAAACTTTAACGATTCAAAATTATACGACGCTGACCATTGGCATGTATGTCGTGATGAACAAGAAAAAGGAAAATAAAAATGGGCGAACAATGTTGCGGTAATGACAACCACAAACACGAACACAAAGATGACGGTTCTTGTTGTGGCAGTGAAACGACAAACCCTGTACTAGTAAATGTTACCCGTGGCGGTGTGGTTGAAAGTTCGCACCGTGGGCGTATTTGCGTTGTTGATACACAGGGTAATGTGCGTCTTGCAATGGGTGATGTTGAAAAACCAATTTATGGTCGTTCGGCGGTTAAAATTTTACAAGCCTTACCAATGGTGCTTTCGGGTGGGGTTGAAAAATATGACCTTAGCGCCGAAGAAATATCTGTGACTTGTGCTTCACACGGCGGGGAAGAACGCCATACAAAAGTGGTTGAATCTATGCTTAAAAAAGCGGGATTATCTGTTGATGACTTAGAATGCGGTGCCCACGCCCCAACCCACAAAGACAGTGCAAAAAAATTAATTGAAGATGGCAAAGACTTTACCCCATTACACAATAATTGTTCTGGTAAACACGCTGGTATGTTAATTCTTGCAAAAATGCGTGGCTTTGATACCAAAGGATACATTAATCCAGACCACCCAGTACAACAATCAATTATGGGTATGATGGAAAGCATCTGTGAATGTTCACTGGAAAACGCACCAATGGACAGGGACGGATGTTCTGTACCAACTTGGGCAATTCCAATGACAAACCTTGCATTTGCATTTGCCAAGATTTCTGACCCAGACAGCACTTTACCTGAAACAACGGCAACAGCTGTGAAAAAATTACGCGACAGTGTAATCCAAGAACCATTTATGGTTGGCGGTACAAATCGTGCTTGTACCCGTATTATGGAAGTATTAAAAAACAAAGCATTTGTAAAATATGGTGCAGAAGCTGTTTATACAGCAAGCTTGCCTGAATATGGGCTTGGCATTGCCATAAAAATTGACGATGGCGGTGTAAGGGCAGTTGAGGTTGCAATGCTTCGCATATTGGAAGAAATTGGCGTATTAAACGAAAATGATAAAAAAGAACTAGAAAAATTCTACAAACAACCAATTACCAACTGGAATGGATTTACTGTTGGCAATACTGAGCCAGCGTTTTAAAAGTTGAATTTCAACTCCCTTTTTTTATATTGTCTAAAAATACATAAATAGATTTTAAACTGATAGTATCAAAAAAGGGAAAGCGACGACTACGATAAAGTAGTTTAGCTTTCCCTTTTGAAGGTAATAGCAGATTTAAAATCTATTTACTTATATTGACCATTGCAGGTTTTAGAAGCCTGTCGTCTAGGATATAGCCAGCCGATAAAACCTGTGCAATTTTACCTTTTTCAACTTCTTCTGATTCAACTTCACCCATTGCTTGGTGTTGGTTGTGGTCAAAGTCGTCCCCTATTTGCGGTAAAATTTGTTTGATACCATTTTTTTCAAAGGCTGAATAAAATTCGTTTGATACCATATCAAGACCGATTGAAAGGTTTTTAAGGGTTTGGTTGTTTTCTTTTTCTTCGTCTGTTACGGACATAATTGCCATACGCAGGTTATCGGCAACGCTGAATAAGTCCCTTGCCAGTGGTGAAACACCATATTTACGAGCTGTGGCAATTTCTTCGTCTGTGCGTTTACGCATATTTTGAACTTCGGCTAGTGCAAGTAAAAGGTTGTTTTTTGCTTCAGCTAGTTGTTCTTCAACTGTTAATTCTTTTTCAACTTCTGTATTTTCGCCTTCTGAACCTTCGTTTTCATTGGCTTTTAATACATTTTCTTCACTTTCAAAGATTTCTTCTTCTTTGTTTTGGTTGTCATTTTTGCTCATTTTTACCTCATGTTTAAATAATTTATAAGTAATAGATAAGGATAAATAGTCTATTTTTCAAGTTTTAAATAAAAAAATAAAAAAAAATCATAAAAAACCTTGAAATATATTTTTTAACCCCCATATCTGTACCAAGAGGCAAAAATATTGCTAAATTAATTTTGAAGGAGAAATAATTATGAGCAAAGTAATTGGTATTGACTTAGGAACAACAAATTCATGTGTGGCATTAATGGACGGTGCATCTGCACGCGTTATTGAAAACGTAGAAGGTGCAAGAACAACACCATCTGTTATTGGTTTCACAGACAGCGAAAAATTAGTGGGCGATACAGCAAAAAGACAAGCTGTAACAAACCCAAAGGACACATTATACGGTGTAAAAAGACTTATTGGTCGTAAATTTAAAGACAAAGAAGTTGCAAAAGACATTAAAAATTCACCATTTGAAATTATTGAAGCTGACAATGGCGATGCTTGGGTAACAGCAAAAGGCGAAAAATACGCACCTTCACAAATTTCAGCATTCGTATTACAAAAAATGAAAGAAACAGCAGAAAAGCACTTGGGTCAACCTGTGACACAAGCGGTAATTACTGTTCCTGCATACTTTAATGATGCCCAAAGACAGGCAACAAAAGATGCGGGTAAGATTGCTGGTCTTGAAGTATTAAGAATTATCAACGAACCAACTGCCGCAGCCCTTGCATACGGTATGGATAAAAAATCAGCTGGTATCATTGCGGTTTATGACCTTGGTGGTGGTACATTTGACGTATCTATCCTTGAAATCGGTGACGGTGTATTTGAAGTAAAATCAACAAACGGTGATACTTCACTAGGTGGTGAAGACTTTGATTCACATATCATTGACTTCTTAGCGGACGAATTCAAAAAGTCTGATGGTGTTGATTTAAGAAATGATGTAATGGCATTACAACGCCTTAAAGAAGCCGCAGAAAAAGCAAAGATTGAACTTTCTACTGCGACTACTACGGAAGTAAACTTACCATTCATTACAGCTGATGCGTCTGGTCCAAAGCACTTAAATATTAAATTAAGCCGTGCTCAACTAGAAGAATTAGTTGCAAAATTAGTAAAAGACACATTAAAGCCTTGTGAAAAAGCACTTAAAGATGCGGGTATTTCAAAATCTGAAATTACTGATGTAATCTTAGTTGGTGGTCAAACAAGAATGCCTAAGATTGTGGAAACAGTAACGGAATTCTTTGGCAAAGAACCAAGCCGTGGGGTTAACCCTGATGAAGTTGTTGCAATGGGTGCGGCAATCCAAGGCGGTGTATTACAAGGTGATGTTAAAGATGTATTATTACTTGATGTAACACCATTATCATTAGGTATTGAAACATTAGGTGGCGTATTTACACGATTAATTGATCGCAATACAACAATTCCAACAAAGAAATCACAAGTGTTCTCAACTGCCGAAGACAACCAATCAGCAGTAACAATCAATGTATTACAAGGTGAACGCGAAATGGCAAACGATAACAAGCCACTTGGTCAATTCAACCTTGAAGGTATTCCAAATGCCCCACGCGGTGTTCCACAGATTGAAGTAACATTTGATATTGATGCCAACGGTATTGTTAATGTAAGTGCCAAAGATAAAGGTACTGGCAAAGAACAAGCAATTTCAATTAAAGCCGATGGTGGTTTAAGTGATGAAGATGTTGAATCAATGGTTAAAGATGCAGAAGCAAATGCAGAAGCGGATAAAAAACGCCGTGAAGAGGTTGATGCTAGAAACAATGCAGAAGCCCTTGTTAATTCAACTGAAAAATCTGTTGCTGAACACGGTGACAAAATCTCAGCCGAAGAAAAGACTGCGATTGAAGATGCACTGAAAGAAGCAAAAGAAGCCCTTGAAGGTGACGACATTGAAGCAATCAAAACAAAATCTGAAGCTTTATCAACAGCCGCAATGAAACTAGGCGAAGCAATGTACAAAGCACAACAAGAAGAAGCATCAAATGATTCTGGCGAAAGCAAAGAAGATGATGATGTTGTTGATGCAGAATACAGTGATGTTGATGAAAAGAAAGATGCTAAATAACCCTATAATTCTATAACTATGAAAACTGTTCCCCGATTATTTTATTAATAGTTGGGGAATACTTTTAAGGAATAAAGATGAGCAAACAAGATTATTACGAAACACTAGGCGTTGGCAAAAATGCAAGTGATGCTGAATTAAAATCAGCATATCGTAAAAAAGCGATGGAATTTCACCCAGACCGCAATGCAGATAACCCAGATGCGGAAGAAAAATTTAAACAAGTAAACGAAGCTTGGGAAGTTTTAAAAGACCCGCAAAAGAAATCAGCATACGACCAATATGGTCATTCCGCATTTGAAAACGGTGGCGGTGGTGCTGGCGGTTTCGGTGGCGGTGGCTTTGGCGGTTTTGGCGGTCAAGGTTTTGGCGGTGCTGATTTTGGCGATATATTCAGCGACTTCTTTGGTGGCGGTGGTCGTGGTTCACGCGGTCCAGAACCAGGTAATGATTTAAAATATTCAATTAATATCACATTGGAAGATGCCTTTAACGGTACACAAACTGATTTATCGGTTGCAACGGCAAAGACTTGCGACAGTTGTTCTGGTTCTGGTGCAGAAGCAGGAAGCGATATGACAACTTGTGGCACTTGTAATGGTCACGGTGCGGTAAGAATGCAACAAGGTCCATTTACAATTGAACAACCATGTCACAGCTGTAATGGTGAAGGTCGCGTTATTGAAAACCCTTGTGGTTCGTGTGGCGGTCAAGGTCGCGTTAACGGAACAAAAAACCTTTCAGCAAATATTCCAGCCGGCGTTGACGAAGGCACACGCATTCGTTTATCTGGCGAAGGCGAAGCTGGTATGCGTGGTGCACCAAATGGTGATTTATACTTATTCGTATCTGTACAGCCACATGAAATATTCAATCGTGATGGCAATAACATTTATATGGACTTACCAATTCCATTTACAACGGCGTGTCTTGGCGGAACAATAGAAGTTCCAACAATTGATGGCGGTCGTGTGGAAATTAAAGTACCAGAAGAAACACAAACAGATACAAAATTCCGTATCCGTGGGCGTGGTATGTCAATATTACATTCGGACAAACGCGGTGATATGATTGTTAAAGTAAATGTTGAAACACCAAAGAACCTGTCAAAAGAACAAAAAGATTTATTAAATCAATTTAATGACACCTTGGACGACAGCAACAACCCAGATTCAACATCGGTATTTGATAAAATTAAAAGTTTCTGGAATAAGTTTTAATTTACTTAACTGATTGCAATTTATCTGTTGCCCAGTTTGCCATTTTGGCAACTGTTTCATTATCGTCATTTAAGAATTGTTTAATCTTTGGAATATAATCCGTATTTTTGGAATTACCCACCGCAATTAATACATTGCGTAAAAATTGTTTATGTCCAATTCGTTTAATTGGCGAACCTGAAAACTTTGTTCTAAATTCCGCATCATCTTTTATGTTTAACAATTCAGTTAAGCTTGGGCTTTGTAATTCAGGTTTTGTAATAAACCTTTCTTCATTGGTTTCGTTTGCAAATTTATTCCACGGACAAACGGATAAACAATCATCACAGCCATAAATACGATTACCAATTGGTTCAAGGTATTGTTCGTCAATATGCCCTTTGTGTTCAATTGTTAAATATGAAATGCATTTTCGGGCATCAAGTTTCCCGTCTTCAAAAATTGCACCCGTTGGACACGAAACGATACAGTTATTGCAACTTCCACAATTTTCATTGGCTGGTTCATCGGGAATTATTTCCATAGTTGTCAATATTTCACCAAGGAACAACCAATTGCCAAATTCACGGTTAACAACAACACTGTGTTTTCCCATCCAACCAACACTAGTTTGGCTAGCAAGGGCTTTTTCCATTAATGGTGCTGTATCAACAAAGACTTTTACATCCGATTGATTGTTGTGTTTTTTTGAATACGATACAATCCATTGGGCAAGGTTTTTTAATTTACCTTTGATAATTTCGTGGTAATCACGGTTGCGGGCATAAACAGATATATTACCAATGTTTGCATCTTTTAAATTTTCCATTGGGTCATAATCAGGACCATAATTCATACCAAGGACAATAGCGGACTTTACTTCCGCCCACATTTTATCAGGCGACATTCGGCGATCGGCTTTTTCACGCATCCATTCCATTTCACCGTATTGTCCGCCTTCAATAAATTCTTTTAAGCGTTCTTGGTTACGCTGTGGCACAGTTGCGTTGGTAAAACCCACACTGTCAAATCCCAGTTCTTTTGCTTTTTCAATTAACAGGTCTTGAAATTTTTTATCCATACCTAGTCCTTATATTGGGTCTATGTCCCCACCTGTATAACGCTTTTGAAAATCTTTTTGAAATTCATCGTATTCCTTGTTTTCAATAGCGGTTCTTATTTCTTTCATCAAATCTTGGTAATATTGTATATTATGCCAAGTTAATAACATTAAGCCAAGTATTTCTTCTGCCTTAATTAAATGATGGATATACCCCCTTGTATATTTTGTACACGCCGGACACGAACAACTATCGGAAATTGGGCGTTTATCGTCTTTGTGGCGGGCGTTTTTCATATTAACCTGACCACGGCTTGTAAATGCTGTTCCTGTTCGTCCCATTCTGGTTGGAATAACACAATCAAACATATCAATACCCCTTGCAACCGCACCAACAAGATCATCTGGTTTACCGACCCCCATTAAATATCTTGGCTTTTCTTCTGGCATTGCTTCTGCTGTGTAATCAAGAACAGAAAACATTGCTTCTTGCCCTTCACCCACAGCCAAGCCACCGATTGCATACCCCGGTAAATCAAGGTCGGTTAATTCCTTAATGCTTGTCATTCGTAAATCTGGTTCAAGACCACCTTGAACAATACCAAATAAACCGTGCCCTTCGCGTTCAACAAATGCCTTTTTAGACCTTTCCGCCCAACGCAGTGATAATTCCATTGCCCTTTTACTTTCACTGTGTGGTGCAGGCAGGGAAATACATTCATCAAATTGCATTGTAATATCAGCACCCAGTAAATGTTGAATTTCAATTGACCTTTCAGGTGTTAAATCAATATAGCTGCCATCAAGGTGTGATTTAAATCTTGCACCGTTTTCTGTAATCTTTCGCATACCAGAAAGGCTCATTACTTGAAAGCCCCCACTATCGGTAAGGATTGGTTTATCCCAACCAATAAATTTATGCAGTCCGCCAAATTCCGCAACCCTTTCCGCAGTTGGTCGCAACATTAAATGATAAGTATTACCAAGGATAATTTCCGCACCTGTGCTTTCCACATCCCACATTGTCATTGCTTTTACCGTGCCTGCGGTACCAACGGGCATAAAGGCAGGTGTTTGAATATCACCGTGTGCGGTGTGAACTGTACCACGACGGGCTTTGCCATCGCTGTTATGTAATGTAAATTTAACTGTCATTGGTTTTTCTTTCTAAAAAGCTACTGTCCCCATAAGAATAAAATCTGTAATCATTGTCAATTGCATATTTGTAAACATTCATCATTGTATCTGCCCCTAAGAATGCAGAAACAAGCATAAACAATGTTGATTTTGGCAAATGATAATTTGTCATTAAGCAATCAACAATTTTAAATTCATACCCTGGTGTAATAAACAATCTTGTTTCATCAGAAAATTCATTTAATACACCACCATCATCACTGGCACTTTCCAATAATCTTAATGCGGTTGTGCCAACGGCAACCACACGACCGCCATTTTGTTTTGCCGTGTTTATTATATCCGCTTCGTCTTTGGTAATAATACCAATTTCTGCGTGCATTTTATGGTCGTTTGTATCATCAACCACAACAGGCAAGAATGTTCCAGCCCCCACATGCAAAGTAATCTTTACAATTTGCACACCTTTATCTTTTATTTGGTTTAACAATTCATCTGTTAAATGAAGCCCCGCTGTTGGTGCGGCAACCGCCCCTTCTTCATTGGCAAAGACAGTTTGATATCGTTGTTTATCGTTATTATTTTCATTGTGGTCTTCATTGCGTTTAATATATGGTGGCAATGGCATTTGCCCGTAATCATGCAATGCGGTGATTAAGTTCGCCCCCGATTTATTAAACTGTAATGTTAATTCGCCTCCGTCCCTGTCAATAACAGTTGCACTAAAATCATCATTAAATGTTAATATATCCCCTGTTTTACATTTTTTTGCAGGTTTGGCAAAACAAACCCAGCTGTCTAGTGATTTTTGTAAATGCAAAGTACATTCAACTTTGCCCCCTGTTGCACGAACACCAAACAATCGTGCGGGAATAACCTTTGTATCATTTAATACAAGCACATCACCAGAATTTAAAAAGTCTGGTAACTCACGAACAATATAATCACCAAGCACACCCGATTTATCCGCGTGAAGCATTTTGGCTGAATCCCTTGGTTCAACCGCCACTTGGGCGATTGAACTTTCAGGTAATTCAAAATTAAATTGTTCTACTTTCATTAAACTTCTTTTAGCTTAAACACTTGTACAAATGTTAATTGAACCATACGGTAAACTGGAATTAATGCCACAACCATAAAGTATTTTGTTGCTAAATCGCCAATACCCCAAGTCACCCATGGTAAACCAGTACCAGCGAATGCAATTGAGAAGAATAACGCAGTATCAAGTGTTGATGAAATCGCCGACGATACAACTGGTGCTTTCCACCAAAGACCACGGCGTAATTTATCAAATACCGTTACATCAAGCATTTGTGCGATAAAGAATGAAGTACCAGATGCAATTGCAATTCGTAAGTCAGCAAAGATTAACGATAATACAACACCAAATACAAAACCAACAGACACCACTTTACGGGCAGAAGACGCACCATAAAAACGGTTTACTGTATCTGTTACTAAGAAGCATAATGGGAATGATAATGCACCCCAAGTAAGCCAATCGTTAACTGGAATTTCAACTAAGATGTTTGAAGCTAGGATAATTGCACCCATTGCAAGGCATGCAATAATAAAGTTTGAATTTTTCATATCTATTTTCCTTTCAAGATAAAATTCTTAAAAAATATAGCAATCGGATTGTCCAACGCTGTGGTTTATGTATCA
>JBMZFW010000006.1:0-33105 GCA_049615605.1 Alphaproteobacteria bacterium
CATTGTTACCACTCATTACGCCTTTACCAGTAATTTCACAACGACGAGCCATTTTCATAAACGATTCCAAAAAACACTACTATTAAAATATCAGGAGCTTTACCCATCCGATAGCTCCATAGGTTTTATCATTTCCTCAATATAATCAATTTCGTCTTTTGTTAGTTTATATTTTTTATACAATTCTTCGTCTGTCCATTGTTTACTAAAATCTTGCATTGGGACTAGTTCGTAAACTTTTTGTGATGTATGTTGAGAAATCTTTTTTAACATAACCATAAAGCGGAAAAATTTAGTTGTTATATAAGACAATACATTTTCCGCAGTTTCTTTATTGTCAAATGTACCAATTAATAAATAGGTAGCACTAGAACAAGTTTTCTTTTCACCTAAAAATGGTTTTCCTAATATCTGATGTGGAAAATTATCTCCTGCATTATATGCTTGCGATATATAAATTTTATACCTTTCAACCCAAGAATCATTTTGCGGTATATCAGATTTACTTACATAACCAGTTGATTTTGTTGTATAAATTTTAATATTTTTTTCTGTTGTTTTTTTAATAGCACCACGAAAATTTGTTGGGAAACCAAAAGGACTAACTATGCTAACAATTTTTGAAAAAGAATCCTCTTTATTTTTCATTACTTTATTTAATATATTTATAGATTGATTATAACGAATAAATGTATCCATATCTTCCACTAGTAAAGGTCTTGTCATTTCAGATTTTATGCCATCACTATCCATATTAACAACATTACAATGACCTTTATTATCTCTATCCCATAGAAAATAACAAACACCACCCTTAATTTCAACCCCATTAAAACAATCTTCTGCTTGCTGAAAATCAACAATAACTCTAATTCTGTCATCATTCAACATTTCTGAACGAAATTCTTGCAAGCCCATACCACTAGTGTACCAACGAGCAGGAATAATCATTGATAAATATCTAGGTTGTAATTTTTTTGCTTGCTGAATAAATCGGTGATATAGCGGAATAGCTTGCTGACTTTCATCTGTCGTACTCATCTGATAAGGCGGATTTCCAATAATTACATCAAATCTCATCTCTTTTCCCTTTTCATCTTTAAATAATTCTTGTGGTTCATCCGTATGTATAAAGTCATAGGCATAGCTTTCCAATTCTTCCCCGCGGTCAAATTGATTTTTATTCACCCCGCAATATTCACATTTATCATCATTTTTCCAACTGTGTTCAAAATCAAACATTTTGATATTGCCCTGTTCATTATCAAATGCTTCACCAACAACAGACAAATCCCCATTGGCAATTTTGGCACAATAAACAGAACGACGACTTATTAATGAAGTTAATTCAGTAATGGGAATTCCAAACACTTGATTTTTTAATATATGGTTTATGCGTTCAATTTTATCTGGAATTTGTTTTTCCAAGCCTTTATCAAGTCTTTTAACAATTTCCCTTAAAAACACACCCGATTTGGTACATGGGTCAAGAAATGTTGATTTCTTATCACCCCATAATTCCACAGGCAACATATCCAACATATCATTTACCACATTTGGTGGGGTAAATACTTCATCATTGCTTAAATTAGCAAGGCAATTTAAAACATCGGGGGTGTAATTTAATCTTTCTGCTAAATCATTCATAATCAGATACCTTTAAATAATGAATTGGCGAATAATCTTTATAAACAGGCGGGATAATAATTGGGTTGCCCGTATCGGACATTAAATCCCCAAATAATGTATCATCACCCATTGGTTGATAATCCAATAAATTAGCCAATGTATAATCACACCTTTTTATCATAGTCCCATTTATTGCCGACCATTGCGGGAAGACTATCGGGTCTTCATTATCGCAAACAGTCTTTAATGTTAAGGCATCACCCCATAATATATTTTTACTTAAAATATATTTTATTGAATCAAGGCATTCTTGCTTATATGAATTTTTAAAGGCTTTTTTATAAGAATCTGCCCAAATATTAAATAATCGTTCACGACATTCAATAACATTGTCAGCCAATATATCAACACCATACATAGAACCAATGGCAATAACCGAATATCGTTCAAATTCAACTTGGCTGGTTTTGTATTTATTCACAATTACCGCCAATTTACGGTTTAATATTTCCGCTAAAAAATTACCATTGCCACAAGCAGGCTCAAGAAAACGGGATTCAATGCGTTCGGCTTCGTGCTTAACCAAATCAAGCATAGCGTTTACTTCACGCTCAGAAGTAAATACTTCCCCGTGGTCAACAACCCTTTTCCTGTCTTTTATCTGTGTATTTTTAGTCATTTCATTAGTATAACAAAATATATATAAGATTCAATTATTTAGTGTATATACAAAATGAATTTTAATTAGGTTAGTAATAAAAAAGGCAATGCGTGGACTAGATTTACTAGTTTAGCATTGCCTTTTGAAATTAATAAGCAATTAAAATTTATTTTTGCTTTTTAAGGATGCGTTTTTTAACCTTAATCGCTTCTGGTGCAAGCTTACGGTTTGGAGTGCCAAGTAAGAATGCATCTAAGCCACCTTTGAAGTCAATTGTACGCATTGCTTTTGTGCAAAGCTTTAAACGAACACCTTCACCAAGAATTTCAGATTGTAAAGTGCTTGTTTGTAGGTTTGGTAAGAAACGACGACGAGTACGGTTTACCGCGTGTGATACATTGTTACCACTCATTACGCCTTTACCAGTAATTTCACAACGACGAGCCATTTTTCAGTTTCCTTTTCTAATTAAAATACATTACATATTAATGCATTATTTATATAATTTAGTGCTTTATCCTAGATTCTTGGATTTTTGTCAAGTACTTAGTTATTTTTTTTCACCTAATGATTTACAAAGGGTGATTATGCTTTTTCGTTTCGCTTCGTCCTTGATTTTGTAATATGCCCTTACAAGGGTTAATGTTTCACGCTTTGTCATTGGGTCATCGGCAATGTTTTGCACCGGTGTTTCCGCGACTTTTGCCCTTTTTCGTGGGGATTGTTTTAATACATTACTTGGCATTGAATCAAAGAAGAAAGTAATTTCCACATCAAGCACATTCGCCAAATCAACCAATCGTGATGCTGAAATACGATTCGTGCCCTTTTCATATTTTTGTACTTGTTGGAATGTAATGCCAAGGGTATCAGCCATTTGTGTTTGGCTTAACCCCAACAAAGTACGGCGTTCGCGAAGCTTATGCCCCACATGCACATCAATTGGGTTTGGTATGCCCGGGCGACCCGCAGGGATTCCGCTTGGTGCCGTTGATTTTTTTGCCTTTATTTGTTTTTTAGCCATTTACTTTTTCCTGTATATTCAAAAAATATTTAAACCTTAGGTTTTATTAAGAACCAAAACACCCAATAAATCAACCCTTAAAAATCAAAAAAATCATTGTATATCAAGGGTTTACACCTATTTTAAGTAGTACAACATAAGTATTTACACTTATAGGTTGTGGCAATAAGTAAGTTATGTTTTTAGTTGTATATAAGTTGTCATTTTGCTATATTTTCATAAAATATATTTTGATAGATAAGGAAATAAACAATGACTTCAATTCCAGCAGGCGTCGTAACGGGCGAAGATTACATTAACTTAGTAAAAGCATGTAAAAAAGGTGGCTATGCATTACCAGCGGTAAATGTTGTTGATTCAACGACTGCATCGGCTGCGTTGGAAGCCGCAAGGGAAGCAAAGTCAGATATTATTATCCAAGTGTCAAACGGTGGTGCACACTTCTTTGGTGGTGCGGGTCTTGACGGAAGCCTTGAAAACAAAATCCAAGGTGCAAAAGCATTCGCCCAATATATGCATACTGTTGCAAAAAGCTATGGTATTTGTGTGGCACTTCATACTGACCACGCCAACCGTGGTTTAATTCCGTGGTTATATGGATTAATTGATGAATCAAAAGAATTTATCAAACAAACGGGCAAGCCTTTATTTTCTTCACATATGCTGGATTTAAGCGAAGACGATTTGGAATTTAACTTATCTGAATCTGAAAAGATGTTAAAGGAAATGGCACCATTGGGTATGAGCCTTGAAATTGAACTTGGCTGTACTGGTGGCGAAGAAGATGGCATTGGTTCGGACATTGATACTTCGGCGGATAATGCACACCTTTATACTCAGCCAGAAGATGTACTAGAAGCTTATGACAGATTAAATTCAATTGGGCACTTTTCTATTGCCGCGTCATTCGGTAATGTACACGGTGTTTATAAACCGGGTAATGTTAAATTAAGACCAGAGATTTTAAAGAACTCTCAAACTCTTGCAACAGCGGAACGCGGACTGGCGGATAACGAACTTGATTTTGTATTCCACGGTGGTTCTGGTTCGGAAAAATCAAAGATTGAAGAAGCTGTTTCTTATGGTTGCTTTAAAATGAATATTGATACGGATACACAATTTGCCAATTCGGAAAGGGTTGGTAAATATGTTGATGAAAACCCAGTGGCATTTAAACACCAAATTTGCCCAGAAACGGGAACACCACAAAAGAAACATTACGACCCAAGAAAATGGATGCGCGCCGGTCAACAAGGTATTGTTGATAGACTGGGCGAGGCGTTTAAGGATTTGGGTAGCTACGGTAAAAGTGTAGCGGGTTAAATAATATGCTCATTTATTTTTTTTATTATCTGCATTTTATTATCTTCTTTGTCAAAATGACATAAAATATCACCCCTTAAAGATTTATCAAGAAGTGCTATTTTACCTGGATTAAATTCTCTGTCATATGTGAATACATACCATTGTTTATTCGTTTTAACCCAACAAACATTACCTGTGTTTCCCCCTCTTTGATATACTTTTATTGTGGGGGTGCTACCTAAATGCTTATAAACTTCATCTGCTAAGACTGGTATAATTTCTAATAAATGTTTTGCATGGCAATGTGCTCTATGCATAACTCCTTTACTTTTATCTCCAATATATTCATTAAATTCTGTTATATTGTTTATTTTTTTTGTCATTAATAATTTTCCTTATACAATTTATATTATCTTATCACTATACCATAAGTTGCAAAAAATCCAAATTGATTTTAAATTTTCAGTACCAAGGATTTGTGATTGAAGTGTATGTTTGATACACGATTGAACCAATCCGCAGGTAATGGAAAGATTAAAATCAATTTACATCAATTATAAAGGCGAATTCTTCTGCTAACTCTTTTAATGAATCCCAACGCCCCGTTGCACCGCTATGACCCGCGCCCATTTTTGTTCGCAAGATTAGTTTTGTGTCGTCATTGGTTTTTTTGTCTCTTAATTTCGCAACCCATTTTGCTGGTTCCCAGTATGTAACCCTTGGGTCGGTTAAGCCCGCTTCCACATACATATGTGGGTATGCTTTTTCTTCCACATTATCATACGGGGAATAGGATTCCATATATTTATAAACTTCTTCACTTTCAAGTGGATTGCCCCATTCATTCCATTCCGGCGGGGTAAGCGGTAATGTATCATCACAGATGGTATTAAGCACATCAACAAATGGTACTTGTGCCACGATTGATTTAAACATTTCTGGTTTCATATTAACAACCGCACCCATTAACATTCCGCCTGCACTTCCGCCCATTGCGGTGATATTACCCATACCAGTAAAGCCTTGGCTTATTAATTCATTGCCACAGGCGATAAAGTCAGTAAAGGTATTTTTCTTATTCATTAATTTACCTTGTGTATACCAATTATATCCACAATCCATTCCCCCGCGAATATGGGCAACCGCACAAACAAATCCACGGTCAAGCAAGCTGAACCTTGTTGTGTTAAAGCCCGCCGGCATTGAATGACCATAACTGCCATATCCATATAACAAGCACGGTGTTTTTTCATTTAATTCAGTAGTATTTTTATAAACCAATGTAATTGGAATTTTCGCCCCATCATCGGCGGTTGCAAAAATTCGTTTTGCTTTATATTGTTTTGGGTCGTGTCCGCACGGGATAATTTGTTGCTTGCGCAATGTTCGTTCGCCCGTATCCATATCATAGTCATATGTTTCACTTTGTGTCGTTGGTGAAGAATATGAAAAACGCATTATATTATGGTCAAATTCCAATGCACCACCAAGACCAAGGGCGTATGCTTCTTCATCAAATTCAATTACCTTATCAACACCCGTATCAAAGTGATGAACAACAATTCTTGGTAAAGCGTTTTCTTTTTCAACCCTTAACATATAATCACGGCTTACAGATATTCCCGAAACAAGAACCCCGTCTTTGTATGGAATGAAATCTTGCCAATGTTCAGTCGCAAGTTTATCAACGCTTGTTCGCATTACTTTAAAATCAACCGCACCATCAATATTTGTTGTGATATAAAAATGTTCCCCCCTGTGCGACAGGCTGTATTCAACACCAGCAACCCTTGGGGCAACAATTTCAAATTCACCAAGTGGGTTATCCGCATTTAAAATATACATTTCCGTTGTAATGTGGTCGTGGGCGGAAATATAAATGTATTGTTTAGAACCGCTCATACCAACGGAAATAAAAAAGCCTTCGTCCGCTTCTTCATAAACCATTATGTCATCAGACTGTTTCGTTCCCATTTTATGGCGCCAGATTTTATCCGTTCTGTGGTTATCATTTAATGTGCCATAGAACACATATTCATCACCCTTTGCCCATACACAGCCACCCGAAGTGTTTTCAAGCACATCGTCAAGTTCGCTGTTGTCATCAACATTGCGGAAACGGATTGTATAATATTCTGAACCCTTTAAATCAAGGGCATAGGCAAATATATTTTGATTGTGGTTTGGTGCAACCCCGCCAATTGAAAAGTAATCTTTACCATCAGCCATTTCATTAAAGTTAAATAAAATTTGTTCTTCTTTTTCACCCTTTTTATTACGGCAAGAAATTGGATATTGTGCCCCCATTTCAAACCTTGTGTAATATTCATAATCACCATCGGGTGTTGGTAAAGATTGGTCGTCTTCTTTAATTCGTGATTTGAATTCTTCAAACAATTTATTTTGTAAATCTTTGGTCGGTGCCATTACGGATTCAGTATAAGAATTTTCCGCTTCAATATATTCACGGATATCGCTTGGCAATGTTTCTGGTTGTGTCATTACCTGTTGCCAATTATCCGCACGCAACCAGTGGTATGGATCGTTCTTTTTACTTGGTGCGATTGTATCAATCTTTTTTGCAATTGGTGGATTTGTCATTTTATTTTTACCTTTTATTAAATTAATTTATATCTGAACTTTTCCATACGCCAATCCAATAACCCTGCTGTATATGGATTCCGCTTGACGATAGAACTTTTTCATTGGTTATGGTTGTTCGTACCTTTCGGCTTTTAAGGAAATTAAACAGCAATTTTTCATATTTGTTTAATATTTCTGTATATTTATCTTTGTCTGATTTTACCAAGTCATTTAATTCGTTTGGATCGTTCTTTAAATCAAATAATTGTGGTTCATAATCATCATAATAAATATATTTATATTCGTGTGAACGCACCATATATATTTTACATCGTTCCACATCACGGTCTAGGAATCCCCTTGGTTCTTCAAACGCATAATCGTATTCAGATATTGCCGTCGGTCGCCAATTTTTATTTTCCGTACCGTTTACAAAGTTAATTAAGCTTGCACCTTCTAGTCGGTGGTTGTGATTTACATTATTACCCCCCGCCCAATCAACAAAGGTTGGAATTAAATCAATTGCTTCAACAAAGTCATCAATAACTGCACCGCGAGTTTTGTCCGCTGATTTTCTTGGGTCAAAAACAATTAATGGAATGCGTACCGATGGGTCGTGGAATAATGCCTTTTCCCCCAACCAGTGGTCACCTAAATAATCGCCGTGGTCAGATGTAATTACGATAATAGTATTTTCAAATTGCCCACTGCTTTTTAAGTATTCAACCATTCGTCCAACATTGGCATCAAATTCAGTTATTAATCCCATATACACTGGAATAATTTTTTGTTGTACTTCGGCGCGACTAAAATTCTTTGATTCAAGTTTTTGCGTAAAGGCTTCATAAACTGGGTGGGCGTTATCAAGTTCGCTTTCACATTGAACGGACTTTATAATATCATCTTTATTATACATATCATTATAAGGGGCGGGTGCAACATAAGGCCAATGTGGTTTAATAAAGCTAGCGTGCAGGCACCACGGATTATCGCCCGCTTCTTCCATAAATTCAATTGCCTTGTCCGCGGTGAACGCAGTTTCCGAATGTTTGGCATTTACACGGGCGGGACGGTCGGCGTATTGCATTTCCCATCCGCTTAGTATTTCGCCATTTTCACCAAGTGCGGAATTTGCATAATCGTGCCAAGGGTTGTCCCCTTCGTATCCATTATCCCTTAAATATGTATTGTATTCGGAATTAGGGTCATTGTTTTTATCTGGGTGTAATCCATCATCACGCCAATATGGTTCAAAACCGCATTCGGAAGCAAGTCTGCCCAAGTCTGAATTTTTATCAATGCCAAGTTTTGCCATTCCTTGTTCATCGGCAACCATATGTGTTTTACCACTTAACGCAACACGGTATCCGTGCGGGCGAAGATAATCCCCCAAAGTCCATTCATTTAAATTAAGCGGCACACCATTATATGTCGCCCCGTGCGAAGAAACATATCTGCCTGTGTAAAAGCTCATTCGTGATGCACCGCATACGGGTGCTTGGCAATAAGTGTGATTAAAGACAACACCATCTTTTGCCAACTTATCAATGTTTGGTGTTTTGATTGTTGGGTGTCCCATGCAACCTAAGTAATCATACCTTAGTTGGTCAGCCATTATAAATAAAATATTTGGTTTATTCATTGTGTTTACTTTTTATATAAATCTATTTCCGCTTCACCATACAATACTTTGTTTACAAAGTCAGTATATTGTTCTTTGGTGTCGCTAAGCAATAATGGTTCACACATTTTTAATGATGATTTGCTGTCTTTCATACCAACGACAATTACCCTTTTTGGATTATTGCCCGCCATTGTCACAATTGGCAGTATACGAATATTACCAATGCGTGGGTGCAAGTGGTGTAATATTTCATCAAGGCGTTCCATTTTATGAATTATGGCAACATAGCCATTTGGCTTTGTTACATCAACGCATAATTGCAACCAATCTTTTAAAGTGCAAGTGCTTTCAATATTAGCAATATTTTTTAAATCATTACCCGATTTATATGCACCGTCTTTTTCAAATGGTGGATTGGTAATTACCAATTCATAAGATGCTTTTTTTAAATCAACATTTAAGATGTCGTCATTAATTGGATTAAAGTTATCTGTAAAATCATTGTTTGAAATATTTTGTTTATAATATTCAAAAAAGTGTTCAGATTTTTCAATACCAGTTATATTTACATTATCATTATTAAGGCGTTTATAATAACAAAGACCCAATGCACCAACACCCGCCCCCATATCAAGGACATTACCAGATTTTATCTTTGGTGCAGTCATTGCAAGAAGCACCGTATCAAGCCCTGTGCGAAATGCATCACTTGGCTGATTAATCTTTACTTGTTTGTTTAATAAAAAATCTGTCATAATGTTGTTTTAAAAATATGTGTTATCTGTTATAAATAATAAAAATTATTATAAGGTAATCAAATGCAAAATGAAATAAAAACTTTACTTGATATAAGTAAAGACGATATGGAAAAAGTAAACGATATTATTATTGATAATATGCGTAGCGATGTTCCATTAATTCCACAGCTTGCCGGATACCTTATCAATGCGGGTGGGAAACGCATTCGTCCAATGTTATTATGTGTGGTTGCGGGGCTGTTAAATAACAAATCGGATAAAGCACCATTATTTGCCGGTTGTGTTGAATTTATTCACACGGCAACATTATTACACGATGATGTAATTGACGAAAGCGATATGCGTCGTGGCAAAGAAACAGCAAACAATGTTTGGGGTAATCAAGCAACGGTTCTGGTCGGGGACTTTTTATTTTCCCGTGCATTCCAATTAATGGCAGGGTCAAATCAAACAGACGCAACCCAAGAACTTGCCAATGCTTCATCAAGGCTTGCCGAAGGTGAAATAATGCAATTATTAACAACGAATAACTTAAAAACAACAACCGATGAATATATTGAAATGATTGGTGCAAAAACAGCTGTTCTATTTTCAGCCAGTTGCAAGGTTGGTGCCATATTGGCGGGTGCAGATAAAACCACACAAGAAAAGTTATATAAGTTTGGTGAAAACCTTGGTATTGCATTTCAAATGATTGATGATGCACTTGATTATGCCGATGACAACGACCAAATGGATAAAAATATTGGCGATGATTTTAAAGAAGGCAAAATCACAATGCCATTATTAAAAGTTTTAAATGATGGTGATACACAAGTAAAAGAATTCTTAACTCGCACCATTGAAAAAATGGAACAAACGGAAGATGACTTACAAACAATGTTATCGTACATTAAAAAATATGACGCTATAAAATATACTTTGGACAGTGCAATTAAATATGGTGAACTAGCCAAAGAACAATTAAACGATTTACCAGATGGCAACCATAAAACCGCATTAATTGAAGCAGTTGATTACGCAGTTAAGCGTGCTTATTAATTTTCAACTTCCGTAGATGGATTTTCAACAGTTCTGTGAACCCACATATTTTGAATAAATCCAAAACCAACCATAATTGTTATCATTACGGTTCCGCCGTATGACACAAGTGGAAGTGGAACACCCACAACTGGGAACAATCCCATTACCATTCCAATGTTGATTATTACATATAAAAAGAATGTTGTTCCCATTCCCATTACAACCAACTTTGCAAACGATGAATATACATTGTGTGATATTACAAATATCTTAAACAGAATAAATAAGATTAACATCAATACAACTGATGAACCGATAAAGCCAAGTTCTTCGGCAATAACGGTAAAGATAAAGTCCGTATGTTTTTCAGGCAAGAACCCCAATTGTGTTTGACGACCTTGCATTAAGCCCTGTCCCGTCATACCACCCGAACCAATGGCAATTTTACTTTGCATAATATGATAACCTTTGCCCAATGGATCGCTTTCTGGATTAAGGAAAGTTAATATTCGTTTTTGCTGATACGGGCGTAAAACAACCGACCATATAAATGGCACACTGGCAACAACCAATGTAATTCCCGGAATAATCCAACGCCACGACAAGCCCGCCATAAACGCAACGCTTAATCCACCCGCCATAATTAAAATTGCCGTACCTAAATCTGGTTGACGATAAACAAGACCCGCTGGAATAATTAATATTAACCCAAGTATACACATTGACCTTAATGATGAAATTTTATACAGGGAAATGCTTGTATAATATCTAGCAAGAACAACAATAACAAATATCTTTACCAGTTCCGATGGTTGTAATTTAAATACCTTTAAATCAATCCAGCGTTTTGCCCCCATACCAACATAGCCAAAAAGTTCAACCACGAATAATAACCCGACCGATACGGCAAAAAACACCCAAGCCCATCTGTACCAAAAACGAATATCAACAACTGCAATTGCAATCATTAAGAATACTGCGAATATATATCTTAGCCCCTGTTGCAATGCCCACGGAAAGAAGCTTCCCCCTGCAACTGAATATTGCATAACAAATCCAACCAATGCCAATGCAGAAATACATAACAATAAAACCCAATCCATAGATTTTATTTTTTCAAAGTATTTTTCTGGTCCTTTTTTTACATTATTGTTTATCATTGTATTAAGTCTTTTTTTCCATTGTATATATTTTATTCATAACATCACGCACAAGTGGTGCCGCCGCGGCAGAACCCGAACCACCGTGTTCAACCACACAAGCGATTGCATATTTTGGATTATCCGCTGGGGCATAACCAACAAATAATGCGTGGTCACGATATTCCCATTTTAAGTTTTGGTTTTTAATTACACCATCTTCACTTTCGCGTTCTGATTGTGAAATTCGGCGTACCTGTGAAGTACCTGTTTTACCAGCCATTTTCCAGCCTGTTGTACGCGACCTTTTCGCCGTACCCCTTTCATGATTTACAACTTCGTACATACCTTGGCGAATTATATCAAGGTGTTCGGTATTTATTTTCATCTTGTTAAATTTAACTGTTCTTAATTCACCATCACCATCAACCTTGGTCATTCTTGGCACTACTTCACGCCCAGTTGCAATGCGTGCTGTCATAACCGCAAGCTGTAATGGTGTGGCAAGAACAACACCCTGTCCAATTGATGAAATAACCGTATCACCAATATACCAAGATTTGTTTTGTTTATTCTTTTTCCATTCTTTTGTTGGTACAAGACCTGGAAGTTGCGGGGTAATATCAAAGTCATATTGCATACCAAGTCCAAGTTTTTTTGCAACCTTGGCAATGTTATCAATTCCAATTTCTAACGACTTTTGATAATACCAAATATCACAACTTTCCCTTAATGATTTAACCATATCAACCCTGCCGTGACCTGTTTTTTTCCAACAGTGATATTTGTGGTTTGATATTTCAACGCCACCATTACAGAATACTTTTTTCTTTGTATCAATATTGTAATAAAGTGCCGCTAGTCCCACCGCCATTTTAAATGTTGAACCAGGGGCGTATTGTCCCGCAATTGCCTTGTTTAATAATTGGCTGTATTTATTGTTGCGAATACGATTCCAGTCTTTGTATGATATTCCACCAACAAATAAGTTTGGGTCAAAAGACGGGTGCGAATACATACCCTTAACATCGCCCGTATTAACATCAAGCACAACCATAGATGCTGAATTATGAGCCGATAGTTTTTCCGCAATAAACTTTTGTAATTCAAGGTTAATTGATAATTGTAAATCATCACCTTTAGTTGGCTGTATATCGTTAATTGTATTTACGATTTGTCCGTTTACATTAACCTCAACCTGTTCTGCACCAACCGAACCCCTAAGATGATTTTCATAAGACTTTTCAATTCCCGATTTACCGATTTCAAAACCTGGAACAAACAGTAATGGGTCATCTTTATTATCTTTAACATCACGGTGTGAAATTTTACCCACATAGCCGACAACATGGGCAAATAAATTTTTATATGGATATGACCTTGTTTCACCCATTGAAACATTAACACCATATAACTTTGTTTTGTTTACTTGGATACGCGACATATCTTTCCAAGAAATGTGTTCTTTAATTAATATATAAGTATATTTTCTTGTTCGCTTTGCCTTTTTAATTATCTTTTCTTCTTGTTCAGGCGTAATCTTAATATATTGTTTTAAGTTTTCTAAACTGCTTAAAAAACTTTTCATATCGTGTTTTAAAATTTGTACACGGAATACTTGCTTGGCATTTGATATTTCAGCCCCTGTTTCATCGGTAATTGCCCCCCTATTTGATGGAATAATATTTACCTTAAACCTGTTTCTGTCGGAAAGGGTTTTGTATTTATTTGAATTTAAATGTTGCAGGTAATAAAGCCTTGACGCCAATGCACCAAAACCCACAATTTGCAAGCCAAACATTATAAATGAACGACGATGCAATAAAGGTATATAAGAACGAACTTTTTGCATTTATATATTACCTTATTCTTCTAAAGTAATGCATTCCGTTTAATATTACAGATATAATAAACAATGTAGCCACACCCCAAACAAGCGCACCTATTTGCAGGCTGTCTTTTAAATATGCACACAGTCCATAGAATGAATAAAGTACAGAAATAACGATAAAGTTAACAACATTAATTCCAACCATATTATCCATAACTTTTTGACGATTGAAATATATTACCATTACCCAAATTAATAAGTATGCAATTGAATGAATGCCAAGTGTTATGTTTGATAATACATCGGCAATAATTCCCAATATAAATAAATAAGAAAACCACATAGATTCAGGGCGAACAATAACCCAATAATAAATAACTGGAATTGCCAAGTCTAAATAAATATTACCGCCGAATGATGAATTGTTGCTTAATAGCACGGCAAATAATGTTGTTAAGTATGGAAAGATTGAAGATACTGTTTTCATATTATTTCCTTACATTCTTAAACTTAACTATTCGGGTAAATAAACTTGATGAGCTGTCTGTATACAATTTCACCATTGCATTGATGCCTTCAATTTTTGATACTTCGCCAATTGGAATACCGTGTGGCAACATTCCACCATCACCAGATGAAATAATTTTTTGCCCGACTTCTACATTTTCAATTTTATTAATGAATTTTAAAACTGGTACTTCTGTGTCATTACCAATCATAATTGCGCGTTCATTACTGCCCATAATAAATACTGGTACTGCGGAATTACTGTCAGTTAATAAAAGCACCCTTGAATTGTTATAAGATGTTTCAACGATTTTACCAAGTAAACCGCCCACACTCATTACACCATCATTATCTTTAACCCCGTCTTTTGAACCACGGTCTAATAATAGTGTTTGTTTAAATATACCACCCGTGTTGCCAATTACACGACTTGCAATAAATGACTTTTCAATTCTTGAATTATATTTTAATAATTTTTTTAACAATACATTTTCTTGCTTTAAGATAAAGTAATTGTTTTTGTATTCTTCCAGTTCAATGATTTTATTTTTAAGCATAACATTGTCATCACTGATTTCTTGGAATTTAACAAAAGTATTATTTGCCGATTTAACCCATTCAACTGGGGTTTCAATTACCTTAATAATTGGGGTTGCAACATTTAATACAGTGGAACGAATATTTTGTAAATTGTCCCTGTGCAGGTAATCAATAATAAGGGTAACAAAAGATATAACCAACCATGTAGACAAAGATAGTTTGCGTAAAAAATTGCTTTTTGCTTTGCTATCTGTACCTAATCCCATAGCTGTTTACACTTTATTTTATTATGCAGAGGTAATTAAAACATTCTTTAATGTTTTCATTTCTTCTAAGCATCTGCCTGTTCCGAATACTACGCATTGAAGTGCATCTTCTGCGATTGCAACTGGTAAACCAGTTTCTTTGCGTAATCTTTTATCAAGGTTGTTAAGCATACCGCCACCACCTGTTAAGATGATACCTTTTTCAACAATATCCGCCGCCAATTCTGGTGGTGTTTGTTCAAGTGCAGTTTTTACGCTGTTTGAAATTTCAGAAATTGTTGGTTCAATTGCTTCAAAGATATGTTTTTCATTAATTGTGATTTCCAATGGAACGCCATCTGTTAATGAACGACCTTTGATTTGCATTTCTTTACCTGTTCCACTTGATGGTGAAACAGCAGAGCCAATTGTCTTTTTAACATCTTCGGCTGTTCTTTCACCGATAAGTAAGTTATCTTTACGACGGATATAGTTGATAATATCATTATCCATTTTATCGCCACCAACTTTTACAGATTCAGCATATACGATACCACCCAATGATAATACAGCAATTTCCGTTGTACCACCACCGATATCAACAACCATAGAACCCGTTGGTTCCGTCACTGGTAAGTTGGCACCAATTGCCGCAGCCATTGGTTCTTCAACAAGGAATACATTTCTTGCACCCGCCGCTTCGGCAGATTCTTTAATCGCACGACGCTCAACAGCTGTTGCACCATATGGAACACAAATTACAATTTGTGGTGCTGATGCTAAATGACCACGGTGTACTTTACGAATAAAGTGCTTAATCATTTCTTCGGCAACTTCAAAGTCGGCAATTACACCATCTTTTAATGGGCGGATTGCGGTAATTGAATCTGGTGTACGACCAACCATTACCTTTGCTTCATCGCCAACTGCAAGAACTTGTTTTTTACCTTTTACTTCTGTAACGGCAACAACCGATGGTTCGTTAAGAATTACACCTTTGCCAGGTACATGTACAAGTGTGTTTGCTGTACCTAAATCAATTGCCATGTCTGATGAGAATATGCCTAGTATTTTTTGTAACATTTTGTGTACTCCATTTATGTTTTTTTTAGTATACACTCCATTATTTAATCTAGCAAGAAAATATTTTAAACTTGCACTTGGATTCCAATTGGTATACTTTTTGATTCAAGGGTAAATTAAAAAGGAAAGACAATGAAAACTATTTATTTAAAAGATTACAGACCAGCAAATTACATCGCAACGCATATTGATTTAGATTTCAATCTTAACCCAAATGACACCATTGTAAAGGCATCAACCGAATATACAATTAACCCAGACATTAACGAACATATCCTTGTTTTAAATGGTGAAGACTTAATTCTTGAAAGCGTTGCCATTGATGACAGCGTACTTGGAAAAGACGATTATAAGTTGGATGATAAAACATTAACCATTGAAAATGTTCCTGAAAGCTTTACCCTGCATATTACAACACGAATTAATCCTCAAGAAAATACAAAGCTTGAAGGTTTATATATTTCCGATGGTATCTTTTGTACACAATGTGAAGCCGAAGGTTTCCGCCGTATTACATATTTCCAAGACCGCCCAGATGTAATGTGTACTTGGACAACAAAGTTAACTGCGGATAAAAAATCTTACCCTATTCTATTATCAAATGGTAATGAAGATGGCGGGGATAATTATACAGATAACCAAGACGGCACACACACAGCTATTTGGAATGACCCATTTAATAAACCTTGTTATTTATTCGCCCTTGTTGCGGGTGACCTTGTTGGCGTTGAACAAAATTTTAAAACAGCGGATGACAACAATGTTAAATTAAAAATATACACAGACAAAGGCAACGAAACCCGCCTTGATTACGCGATGGATTCATTGGTGCGTTCAATGAAATGGGACGAAGATGTATGGGGCAGAAAATATGAACACGATGTATTCCATATTGTTGCGGTAAACAGCTTTAATATGGGTGCAATGGAAAACACCACATTAAACATTTTTAATTCACGCCTTATTTTGGCGGATAAAGATGTGGCAACCGATACGGATTATGCAAATATTGAAGCGGTGGTTGGACACGAATATTTCCACAACTGGACTGGTAACCGCATTACTTGTCGTGATTGGTTCCAATTATCATTAAAAGAAGGATTAACGGTTTTCCGTGACCAAGAATTTTCGTCTGATATGCGTTCCCGTTCGGTAAAACGAATTGAAGATGTAATAAGGTTAAGAACCCACCAATTTAAAGAAGACGCATCACCACTTGCCCACCCAGTACGACCAGAAGAATATGTTGAAATCAACAACTTCTATACGGCGACTGTTTATGAAAAAGGTGCAGAAGTCATTCGTATGATTCACACATTACTTGGTAAAAATGATTTTTACCGCGGGGCTAATATTTACTTTAACACTTATGACGGTATGGCAACAACTTGTAATAACTGGGTTAAGTGTATGGAAGATGCGTCAGGCAAAGACCTTACACAATTTAAGTTATGGTACAAACAATCAGGCACGCCAACAATTAAGCTAACTGAAAAATTTGTTGATAATAAATATTCATTAATTGCAGAACAAATTTTACCAATCACCCCAAACCAAGAAGACAAAATGCCAATGCACATTCCACTGGCAATTGGTGTTATTGATAAAGACGGTAATAAATTAAAGCCAACCTTTGTTTATGAATTAAAACAAAACGAAGAAATAATTAAACTTGGTACTTATGATGAAAAACCAATTGTTTCATTTAACCGTGAATTCAGCGCACCTATTAATGTAATTGGTCTTGATGATATGGCGGAAAAATCAGCTATCTTTAAATATGATATTGATGAATTTAACCGTTGGCAAGCGGGACAAGAATTATTCTATCACTGTGTGAAGCAAGCCCTTAATGATAATTCTGTTGATACGGAAAGTGTTGCCTTTAATGGTTTAATTGATGGCATTCAATCCGTATTAAACAGTGACTTGGAAAATGCATATAAAGCACTTTGCATTACAATGCCAAGCCTTAATGACATTCACCAACATATTGGCAAAGATATTGACCCTGAATTAATTTATCAAATAAACAATGAATTAATAAACTTAATTGCATCAAATTGTTCAGAACAAACAGAAAGTGCGATTTTCAGTATGGAAAAAATTCTTAATGGTGAATTTAAACCAGATGCGGAAAGTGCGGGCGCAAGGTCATTATTCAATGCTTGTTGGGCACATAAAGTTAACGAAGCAATTAATATTGATGAACTGGAAGATATTTATAACACCGCAGACAATATGACAATTAAGTTATCTGCATTAAAAAATATCTTAACTATTGATAATAAAAATCCAAAGCTAAATGATTTTTACGAACAATACAAAAACAATACAAATGTTATGGATAAATTCTTTATGATACAGGCGATTAATCACAAGACAACTGCCGATGACATAAGACAGTTAATGATACACGAAAAATTCAGCATTAAAAACCCAAACAAAGTGCGTTCATTAATTGGTGCGTTTGCGGGCAACCCTGTTGCATTCCACAATAAAGACGGAAGCGGTTATAAATTGCTTGCCGATGTGGTGATTGAATTAAATGATATTAATCCACAAATTGGTGCAAGAATAGTTCAAGTATTCAGTTCGTGGAAAAATTATTCTGATACTTATTCAAACCTTATGAAATCTGAATTGGAACGAATTATCAGCCTTGATAACATATCAGATGATATTGCGGAAATGGCAACAAAGATGTTGAAATAAGATGTCTATTAAACCTGTATTATCACTGTCATTAAAGCAAAAGAACGCACCAAAGGTTCTTATGCGACAATTGGTAAAGTTATTACCAATGAATGATATCCAATTGGAAGAAGTGATAAACAAAGAAATAGAAAAAAATCCGTTTCTTTCATTTAAAAAATCAAATTCTTATGACTTAACCGAATTTGATTTAAACGATGAACAAATAAACACACCCAGTATATATAAAATTCTTACCCCGCAAATTGAATCCACATTCAAAACCAAAAAAGAATTAAAAATTGCCAATGAAATATTGTCATATATTGATGATGATGGTTTCTTGCGTGAAGTTATCCCAAACTTTGATACGGATAAATACCAAGTGCTATTACAAATGCAAGGGTTTGAACCTGCGGGTGTATTTTCCCGTAACTTGGCGGAATTTTATCACGCTTATTTATATGCCAACAACAAACTTAATCCAAAGTGGGAAATATTGCTTGATAACCTGCATAATATTGCCGTTGGTGATACGGAAGGTACAATAAAACAAATGGGCGGGCGTGATATGTTTGATATTTACTTATCCGATTTAAAAGAACTTCCAACCACACCCGATTTACCATCGGCACTTGCCGAATATATAAGCCCAGATATTATTGTTGAATACAAAGATAATAAATTTAGTATAAAGCTTGCATCAAATATTCATTATGACATTGATATTAGCCAAGATTATGTTGAAAATGTACGAAACCATAATTTAAAAAGCACTGATAAACAATTTATTACGGAAAAATTTTCATCGGCAAAATGGCTAAAAACTGCCCTTATAATGCGTGCGGAAAACTTGCTTAAAATAAGCAGTGAAATTATCAATCATCAATCGGACTTTTTAAACGGTGGCGATTTAAAACCATTATCATTACAACAAATCGCAACAGCAACAAGCGTTCACATATCAACGGTTTCACGAATTGTGAATAACAAATATTTTTTATATAATGGTAAAACAATAAAATTAAAAAGTATGTTTTCTTATCTGGCAACGGACGGGATAAGTCAAAATGCCATAATGGATAAAATCATTGAACTTATTAATAATGAAAAAAATACAAAGATAATTTTATCAGATTCTGATATAGTGAAATTATTACAACAACAACAAATAAACATATCCCGCCGAACGGTTGCAAAATATCGTAAACTATGTAAAATTTCTTCATCAAGGCAAAGAAAGGCTTTAACCAATGACACAAATTAATAAAATGTTTTCAGGCACAAAATCAAAAACTGATTTAAAGATAAAAATAGTTGAAAAAGTTCCAAGCCAAGACAAAGCATGGGCAAAAACAAATAACTTTAACGCAAAGTCTGGTGAAGTTTTAATTACAACAAAAAATGAAGTATTAATTGGTGCGGGCGAATTAAATGACCCATTCTTTTATGCAGGTATTTGCGAAAAATTACCATCGGGTAATTATCAAGCCCCTAAATTAAACAAAGACCAAACATTTAATCTTGTTCTTGGTTGGGCATTGGCACAATACAATTTTGATAACTATAAAAAATCAAAATCCAATGTCAAAAAACTTATTATTGGCGACAGCAAAGAAAAGAAACAAGCCGTTTCTGTGGCACAAGGTATCTTTATCACAAGGGATATGATAAACACCCCTGCTAATGATATGACACCTGCGGATA
This sequence comes from Alphaproteobacteria bacterium, assembly GCA_049615605.1. GTDB lineage: Bacteria > Pseudomonadota > Alphaproteobacteria > JAQWUY01 > JAQWUY01 > JAQWUY01. The sequence continues at coordinate 20,354 of JBMZFW010000006.1, forward strand.
TTGAGGCACAAGTATTAAAAATTGCAAAACAATTCAAAGCAAAAACAAAAGTTGTTAAAGGCAAAGCATTGGAAAAAGATTTCCCGTTAATCCATACGGTTGGACAAGCATCAATTAACACACCGCGTTTAATTGAATTAAACTGGGGTAATGATAAACACCCAACACTACATTTAATTGGTAAAGGCATTTCATTTGACAGTGGCGGTTTGGATATCAAGCCATCGGGTGCAATGCTTACAATGAAAAAAGATATGGGTGGTGCAGGCAATATAATTGGTCTTGCATATATTATTATGGCAAATAAATTACCAGTTAAATTAAAAGTATTAATTCCAAGTGCGGAAAATATGGTATCAAATAATTCATACCGTCCAATGGATATTTTAAAATCAAGAAAAGGCACAACTATTGAAGTTGGCAACACTGATGCGGAAGGCAGGCTAGTCCTTGCCGATGCTTTAACTTATGCAAGTGAAGGTAAAAAACCAGCGGACTTAACAATTGATATGGCGACACTTACTGGTGCGGCACGGGTGGCGGTTGGTGCGGATATGCCCGCTTTCTTTTGTGATGATGAAAAGGTTGCCGATAAATATTATAAGGCAAGTGTTAAGGTTAATGACCCAGTATGGCGTATGCCACTGCATAAACCGTATCGTAAATTATTAAATTCACCAAATGCGGATATTAATTCAACTGGTTCTGGTGGATTGGGCGGGGCAATTACCGCGGGTTTATTCTTGGGCGAATTTGCCGAAACAAGAACACCGTGGATACACATTGATTTAATGGCTTATAATGCGTCTAAATCAGCGGGGCGTCCAGTGGGTGGTGAAGCAATGGGCATTCGTGCATTGTGGGAATTATTACAAGACAGATATAATTAATTATAACACAATATACAGGGCAAGTGTTGGTGTATGATTTGCTTTTGTACCGTGTAATTGCATTGAACCATTGTATGCAATGTTGCCTGCGGATAATGTTTCGTATTCATCATTACCGTTATGCAACCATTCGGCTGTGCCATTGATTATCATAAATAATTCATCGCCTTCGTGGCGGTCTTCGGCAAAAGATTTATTTGCATCAACAACCATAAATCCAATATGAAAATCCAAGCCATCAAATACATTTTTGTCTAATTGCACTATGCCCGCATCTTCGCCATTATCATTATTAACATCACAGCTTTCAAACGGCAGGGTTAAGATAATATTTTGAAATTCTTTGGCAAGTTTTGTATCAACCAACAAGTCTTTATTTTGTAAACAACCCAATACATTCGGGCTGTACGATTTAACAGTAGCATTTTTAAATTTTAACAATGCTTTTTGTGATAATTCTTTGTGATGTGGTTCTTCACAACACATTTCCAATGTTGTAAGGCAACGCTTAACATATTCTTTAATATCAATTTGTGTATTTGTCATATTACTTTATTTTTATAAGTGCTTTTAAACGATAAATAAAATCAAGGGCGTCCCTTGGGCTCATATCATCAATGTTTACATTTTCAATTTCATTGATTAATGGGTCGTCTTGTTCTTTTTCTTCCACCGCATCAAATAATGGTAATGAAGAAAACAAATCATTTTGTACTGACTTATCTTGTTCCAATGTTTTAAGAACTTGTTCCGCACGACTAAGGGCTTGTTTTGGCAATCCTGCAATCTTGGCAACGTGGATACCATAACTGCCCTTTGCGATGCCTTTTTTAACGGAATGCATAAAGACAATATCGCCTTCCCATTCTTTTACTTCCATAGTATGTGCCGATAATACATCAATCTGTTCACACAATTCATTTAATTCGTGGTAATGGGTTGCAAATAAACCACGGCATTTGTTTTTATGACATAAATGTTCCACACAAGACCACGCAATACTCATCCCATCATAAGTGGAAGTACCACGACCGATTTCATCCATAATTACCAATGATTTTTCTGTGGCTTGATTAAGGATTGATGCAGTTTCAACCATTTCAACCATAAATGTTGACCTGCCCCTGGCAAGGTCATCACTGGCACCGACTCTAGAAAATATTCGGTCAACAACACCAATCGTACAATCTTTTGCAGGAACATAACAACCCATTTGTGCGAGGATTGTAATGATTGCATTTTGACGAAGGAATGTTGACTTACCCGCCATATTTGGACCTGTTAATAACCAAATCTTATCTGTGTCTGTAAACTTACAATCATTGGTGATAAATTTTGTGTTGTCCGTTTCTTTTAAAGATTTTTCCACCACTGGGTGTTTACCAGATACGATATCAAAATCCATACTTTCATTTAATGTTGGGCGAACCCAATCGTGCTTTGAACTCATATAAGCAAGTGAACTTAATACATCAGTTATTGCATAAGCATTTGCCGTTTTTGAAATTTCTTCACTGTTGTTTAAAATTTCATCAACCAATGTTTTAAATATTTCTTCTTCCATTGCAAGTGCCTTGTCTTTGGCATCAAGTACATCACGGGATAATTCAGATAGTTCTTCGGTTGTATATCTTATTGCACCTTTCATTGTTTGACGGTGAATGAAAGTTTCAATGTTTACTTTTTCCGCATTCTTAGCGGTTAATTCAATAAAGTATTGTAATACATTATTGTGTTTGATTTTTAAACTGTCTATACCTGTAATGTCACGGTATTTTAATTCCAATGCGGAAATTAATCTGCGTGAATCATTGCGTAATTCACGCACCTTATCAAGCCCCGCATCATAACCTTTTTTAATTACCCCGCCATCGCGAATATTGTGGGCTGGTTCTTCTTCCATTGCACAGTCAAGTTTATCAACCAAGCAATCGTGAATACCAAAATCTTTAATTGCTGTTTTTAAAATATCGCTATCTAAATCTTTTAATAATAATTTAATTTTTGTTGTGGTTTTTAATGCGGTTAATATTGAAACCACATCCCTTGGCATTCCCCTGCCCAGTGATAATCTTGTAAGGCTTCGTTCAATGTCTGGTACAGTTTTTAATATATCGCGCAATGTATCCATATCTTTGAATTTATCAAAGGCTTGGATGCCATCAAGGCGTGCATTTATTTGATTAACATCGGTTAATGGTGAACTTAACCAGTTTTTTAATAACCTAGCCCCTGAACCCATTTTTGTATAATCAATTGAATCAATTAATGTGTACTTTGTACCGCCTTGCATTGAATGAGTAAGTTCCAATGATTTTCTTGTGGTTGCATCAATTTCCATAAAGCCCGTATTTTTAATTTTTGTTGGGTTATTAAGTCTTGGAATTTTGCCAACCTGTGTTGTGTTAATATAATCAAGTAAGATACCCAATGTAATTACATCACTTTTATCAAATTCACCGAAACTGCTTAAATCAGAAACGCTAAACACATCACAAATTGTGCTTTGTGAATTTTCAAAATTAAAACGGCTATCAGGCATCGGGCTTAATCCGTCTTTGTATTCATTCCACAGTTCATAGAACCTGTCGTCACTTATGAATGATTGGGGCATAATTATTTCTGTTGGACTTAACCTTGCAAGAACAGTTGCCAAATCATTTATATCAATACTTTGTACAAAGAAATCACCCGTTGACATATCAACCGTTGCAATTGATGTATCATTGCCACGGGTTGCAACACAACACATGTAATTATTACTGCGTGCATCAAGTAAATTATCTTCCGTAATTGTACCTGGGGTAACAATACGCACAACTTCCCTTTTAACAACCGCTTTTGCACCACGCTTTTTTGCCTCAGCTGGGTCTTCCATCTGTTCGCATACGGCAACGCGGTATCCTTTGCCGATTAATCTTAATAAATAGTTTTCCGCCGAATGAACGGGTACACCACACATTGGAATATCAGCCCCGTTATGTTTGCCCCTTTTTGTTAAGACAATATCAAGGGTTGCCGATGCCTTAACCGCATCTTCAAAAAATAGTTCGTAAAAATCACCCATACGGTAAAACAGAATAGTTTCTGGATAATCTTTTTTGATATCCAAAAATTGTTGCATCATTGGTGTAGTTTCAGTTTTTGTTGTCATACTATCTGTTGTTTTTTTCTTGATTTAATATTGAAATAATATAGCATAAGATTATCAACTTAAAAACAATAAAATAGGTTTTAAATGACAGAAATATCTAAATTGGGTAAAGGAAATATTATATCCATTCAATCAAGCGTAAGCTATGGGCACGCGGGTAATTCATCAGCCGTGTTTCCAATGCAACGCCTTGGGTTTAATGTAAGCCCTGTTTATACCGTATTGTTTTCAAATCACACTGGTTATGGTAAATGGGGTGGTTCTATTGTTGATACGGATGTTGTTAAGTCGGTTATTGACGGTATGGACGAACGCGGTGTATTTCCAATTACTGATGCAATTGTTTCTGGTTATATGGGGGCAACCGCACTTGGCGATATTATCTTAGACACAGTAGGCAAAGTAAAACAAAAAAATCCAAATGCCTTGTATGTTTGTGACCCTGTGTTTGGTGATGTGGGGCGTGGGGTTTTTGTAAACCCTGAATTACCAGAATATTTCCGTGATAAAGTTTTACCAAACTGTAATATCTGTACACCGAATATGTTTGAATTGGAATGGTTGACAGATACAAAAATCAAAACCATTGACGATGCGATTAATTCGGCAAAAATGTTATTAAATGAAAATTGTCGTGTGGTGTTATTAACTTCATTAGAACACGAAAAAACAAATTCAAATAAAATTGAAATGCTTGCCGTGTGTGAAAATGAAACATATCACATTGAAACAAATAAAATTGATATGCCTGCCCTGCCATCTGGTTCGGGGGACGCAACAACAGCATTGTTTACTTGTCATTACCTTGAAACAAATGGCGATATAAAAACAAGCCTTGAAAAAACCGCTAGTGGTATTTATGAAATCTTTAATGCCACGGCAAAAGCGGGAACTTGGGAATTACAAATTGTTGCAAGTGGCGATAAATTGGTAAACCCAGACCACACATTTGTTGCGACAAAAATATAATTATCTTACAACCTTGGCAAAGCTAACTGCATATATTTTATTTGCACCTGCCTTTAACAAAGTCTTGCTTAATTCATCAAGGGTTGCACCCGTTGTATATACATCATCAACCAGCAAAATATTTTTACCCTTAATGTTATTTGGCTTTGCAACTTTGAATGCAGATTTAATATTTTTATGTCTTTGATTATAAGTTTTATTACCTTGTGATTTAGTATTTTTTGTTCTTATTACAGATAAAACATCAATTGGTTTATTTATATCCTTGGTTATAATTTTACCAAGCAATGCGGATTGGTTATATGTTCGTTTTAATAACCTTAATTTATGTAATGGCACGGGTATTATTAAATCAACATCATCTTTTATATCGGAAATCGCCTTTATCATTTCACCCGCCATATATGGGGCAAGGTTTAAGCCTTCGGCGTGTTTAAAGGTTAAGATTATTTGTGAACTGTCTTCATTATATTCAACCGCACTTCGCAAAACATACTTTGGCTTTGATTTTAAACAAGACCCGCATATCTTACCTTTTGCTCGGGAAGTAAATGGATGGGAACAAATATTACAATATGGTTTTGTGATAAAGTTAATGCTTTTAAAACAATCACTGCACAATCCATAATCAAGCACAGATGTTTTACATTTCAAACAAAGATTGGGGATAAAGAAATCTAGTATCTTTTTAAATAACATTATAATTTTATGACCCTGCTGCTAATTGCACTAAGGGCATCTTTGTCGTGGCTGGCAAAAATAATTGCCGTATTATTTTTACTTTGTAATTTAGTAATTAATTTCAAAATAATATTTTTATTATGGCTATCCAGTGCCGAAGTCATTTCATCAGCCAATATTAAATCAGGGTTATTAATAAATGCCCTTGCAATGGCAATGCGTTGGCATTCGCCCCCTGAAAACGAATTTGGTTTATCATTAATACGAAATTTTTCAATACCAACATCTTTTAAAATATTGATTACTTTATTTTTGTTAAATTTATCGCCAAGTGGTTCACCAACAATTTCCAATATGGAAAGTTTTGGATTTAACGAACCTTTTGCATCTTGGAATATCATTTGAATTTTGTTTGGTGTTTTAATGTTGCCTGTTGTCGGGTTTAATTGCTTTGTAATGCCCCTTAACACCGTTGATTTACCAATACCGCTTTCACCAAATAAACCAATACATTCACCTTTGTTAATGGTAAATGACAACCCTTTAACAATTTGATTATCCCCATAGCCCAATGAAACATTATCAAACTTTAATACAGCGGTTTTTGATTTCGTTTTATTTGGTTTAGTGTTTACAGATTTTAATAAATTTTTACCTTTTACTGATTTTGGATTTTTAAAGAATTGTTTAGCAGATGTGTATTCAACCACCTTACCATTGTCAAGGTGCAATACTTTGGTTGCAATCTTTTTCATCAATGCCATATCGTGGCTTACCCAAATTAAAGTACATTTATTTTTTTTGGCGTATTCAAATATTTCTTTAACAACAATCTTTGTATTTTTACCATCAAGGTTTGCCGTTGGTTCATCAAGCAATAATACTTTTGGTTTGCGGTGTAAATTCATTGCAAGTAATGAACGCATTTGTTGTCCACCACTGATTAAATCAACAAACGAATTCATTTGTTTTGTTAAGCCCAATTTAGCAAATATTTTTTCCGCCATTGTTTGTTTGCCAATACCATCACAACACTGGGTTATTAATTTATATGTTGGGGCAATACTGCTTTTTGCATTTTGATAAATAAAACCAAGATTGCCATTATACTTTACTTTGCCTGTGGCTGTTTTATCCACATTTGCAATGGCTTTTAACAATGTTGTTTTACCCGCACCAGAATATCCAACAACACCGATAATATCCGTGTCATTTGCGTTAAATGAAATATCATTTAATATATTAAGTGAAAGGTTATTAATTTTTATCATTTTTATACCCATCGCCATATTTCATAAATGAATAAATTGTTAATCCCATAGTTAACCCAACAGGGAAAATAAAGTACGGGTCAACAAACCACGAATTTTGTGCATCAAGCATCATTGATCCCCAAGTTGGCTGTGAACTTTCAACCGACAAGCCCAAATAACCAAGCCCAGATTCAGATATAATTGCCACAGCGAATTGAATTGATGATTGAGCAATTATAATGTGTCTTATGTTTGGCAAGATATGATTTAATATTATTTTATACATTGATACATTACTTAATCTTGCCGATGTAATAAAATCAGCCTGCCATACGGAACGGCTTGATAAATAAATCACACGGTAAAATACAGGGATAAAGAAAACACTTATACTTATTATCGCCACATAAATTGACGCGCCAAATATGGCAACAAGAACCAATGCAATTAAGATAGTTGGAAATACAAACATTATATCCATAGTACCATTTACCACATAACGCCAATTGGTTTTTTTGCTAGCCATTAATATGGCTGGAATACCACCAATGATTAAACTTATAACAATACTGCTTAATGAAATTAATGCCACATTATATGCACCCCTTAACATACGGTAAAATACATCACGCCCCAAGAAGTCCGTACCCAACCAGTGCAGTGAACTTATTCCCGCAGAACGATTTTTCATATCCATATCATTATATAAATCAAATGGTAAAAATGCCCCGACAAAGACACATACAAAAAACACAGCAATAATAATTTTGTGAATATTACGCATTGTATCCCTTTCGTAATGCAGGGGTTAAAATATAAGTAATAAAATCAACCGCTGAATTAATTATGATAATAAACAACGCACTGTTCATTACAATATATCCGGCAAGCAATACATCACGATTAAGGATTGCTTGGTATAATAAATCCCCAATCCCCGGCATTGCAAAAATATGTTCAATTACCACAACACCTGTGAATAAAAATCCAACTTGTAAACCAATGATACTTAAAATAGATGCCGATACCGATGGCAGACCATATTTTATTAAAACATAGGCTTTTGAAAAACCAACAACTTGGTAAAAGTGAATGAAATCTTTGTTGGTAATGTCCAGTAAAGATACCCTTACATAACGGGCAAAGATACCCGCCTGTGATATGCCAAGTGTTAATGACGGTAAAACATAATGTTGCCATAATCCAGCCCCACCGCTTGGCAACAAATTAAACTTTAATGAAAATATCATTATTAATAACAGCCCCAACCAAACCGCAGGGAATGATATAATCCCCATTATAAGGTTCTGCCAAAATTGATTGTTGTTAAGCACACTTAATAAACCAATAATTAAACCAAGTGTTAATGATATGAAAAGTGATATTAATGCAATAGGAAGCGAAACAATCAATCGTTCATTTACAATTTCCACAACCGATGTTTCAAAAATAATACTGTTGCCAAAGTTGCCTTGTAATACAGAAGTGACCCAAAACCAAAAACGATTTAATGATGATTTATCAAGACCAAGGCTTGCACGGATTTCATCCGCATTACCCGTTGTGCCTGCAATAATATCGGCAATATCACCCGACAGCATTTCCATACTGTAAAAAGTGATTAACATCACCACAAATACAGATAATAATAATTTAGTAAAAAGTTTAAATATACCCTTAATGTTATTCATTCCAATACACATCTTTTAGGATATTACCTTCAACAGGTGCGTTCTTCCATAAGCCTTTTAAGTTCTTATTCCATACACCAATTTTTGTCATTTGATATAACCAAACATTAACCGCATCATCAGCCAAAATATTTTGTGCTTGTTTTAATAACTTAATGCGTTTTGCTTCGTTTGTTTCACGCTTAATTTTTGTAATCAAGTTTTGATATTTTTTATTGTCATAACCAAAATAATAATTCGGGTTTGCATAAATGTCATAATCGTTTGTTTCCACATGGGCAATGATACTTATACCGTACTGACCTTTTTTAAATACACTTGATAACCAAGTACCCCAATCAACAATTTTTATTTTAACGCCAATTCCCGCTTTGCGTAAATAACCGGCAACAACATCCGCCGACATTTTATATGGTGGTGGCACCATAAAATCAATTGTCATATTTTCCGCCCCAGCTTGTTTTAACAAAGCCTTTGCCTTATTAACATCATAAGGGTATTTATTTGATAAATCCACATAAGCTTTACCGTGTGGTGGGTAATGTGAACCAATTGCCGTTGCACCTGGGGAAACAACTTCAATCAATGCTTTTTTATCAATAGCGTGATTTAATGCTTGGCGAACTTTTTTATTCTTTAAGTATTTATTTTTATTGTTAATGGCAACTAATACTTCGCCTTCGGTTGAACCCATTACCACATCAAACTTTGTGTTTTTAAAACCGTTTAATGTCATTACATCATTGTATACTGGGAAACCGTCAACTTCACCGCTTAACATAGACGCCGATGCCGATAACGCATCAGCAATAAATCTGAACTTAACTGTTTTTAATTTTGCTTGTTGTCCGTGATATTTTTCATTGCGGTTTAATTCAACAAAATATCCTTTTTTCATTTTTACAAATTTAAATGCACCTGTGCCAACTGGATTTGTTTTATTATTTTTGTAATCAGACTTATCAAAGATTACAGCTTCTGGTAAGGCAAGGTTATAAATAAGTCCCCCACTTTGATTTTTTAGTTCAATTACAACTTTGTATTTACCCTTTGCTGATACGGATTTGATATTGCCAAATACCGCTTTGCGTGGGTTTTTTGAACCTTCGGCATTAATACGGTTTAATGAAAACACAACATCATCAGCCGTTAATTTATTGCCGTTGTGAAAATACACATTGTCTTTGATTGAAATAGTATAGGTTTTGCCACTGTTTGAAATCTTATAATCTGTGGCTAATAATTTTTTAACACTGCCATCTTGTTTGATTTGGAATAAGCCTTCAAAGATATTGCCATAAACAACTTCATCAATTGCCGCAGCCGCATTTTCCGTTGGGTCAAGGTGTGGCGGTTCAAGGCGTAAACCAAGTACAACTGAATCCTTTGCATTTGCAAATGATACAAAATTTAATGCTAGTAATAATGTAATAAATATTTTTTTCATTTTTATCCTCCATCAAGAAAAACATTGTCTTTTTTTAGTTTTAAAGTTATTTATAAATTATTATGAACTTAGCAGAACAATTTACAGTGGCTTTTCAGCTTTTATCAAACTTTGACAATAATATATACAGTATTATTGGACTGTCGTTATATATAAGCATATCCGCAACCATATTGGCAAGTATTTTTTCACTTCCACTTGGGGTTTTAATTGGTATTACAAACTTCCCATTTAGAAATACTGTAATCAGCATCTTAAACGGGCTTATGGGTATGCCACCTGTTGTACTTGGACTTATTGGTTATATTACATTTTCAAGGGTTGGTCCGTTGGGTCATCTAGGCATTTTATATACCCCAACATCAATGATAATCGTACAGTCAATTTTAATCCTGCCAATCATTACCGCACACATTCGTGCCATATCACAAATTCAGTACGAAAAATCATATATGTATTACAATATGATTAATGCATCTAAATACCAAACAATTACCAGTTTAATTTTTGAAATAAGGTTTGTTATTTTTACCGCAATTATGGCGGGGCTTGGTCGTGCATTAAGCGAAGTTGGTGCAATGTTAATTGTTGGTGGGAATATAAACGGTTATACACGAATTATGACAACATCTATTGCACTTGAAACTGGTAAAGGTAATCTTGGGTTTGCACTTGCACTTGGTATCGTCCTACTAGCTATAATAATGTTGTTAAATCATATAACAACAATGATAAATCATTACAGACAGGTGAAATACAATGATAAAGTGTAATATATCAAAATTCGCCTATGGTAAAAATGTTGTCTTAAAAGATATTAATGTGAAAATTAAAACAGGCACAATAAATGCACTTGTTGGGGATAACGGTGCGGGTAAATCCACATTCTTACACCTGTTATCAGGGGCAATTAAATCAGATAGCGTTGTTATTGAACACAAATTAAAAACTGTTATTGGTGCATTCCAAGAACCAATGATTTTAAATCGTAGTGTTTATGATAATTTATTACATATTTGCAATGTGTTAAATGTGGAAAATCCACATACAAAAATAACCAATGCTTTAAAAGAAGTAAGCCTGTTAAAGAACAAGGATAAACCAGCCCCTAATCTTTCGGGTGGGCAAAAAATGCGGTTGCAAATCGCACGAATGATTGCTGTTGATGCGGATTTATGGATTTTGGACGAACCGTTTTCAGCACTTGATGAAAAATCACACGAAAACTTAATAAAGACTCTTAAAAAATATAATGCAAAAGGTGTGACGATTATCATTGCAACACACAGCAATAAATCGCATAATATATTTACAAATACATACCACCTAAAAAACAATAATATTAAACAGGTTAAAAGTACTTGCAAAATATAATATTTGTAATATGATGCAAATAATTTAATTGGGTTGCAAAAATGAAATTATTTAAGAAATTAGCTGTTATTATGATGGTCACATTATTCGGTGGGGTACCAACATATAGCTATGAACAACAATACATTACAATCGCATCAACAACATCAACTGCAAATTCTGGTTTATTTGATGCAATCTTGCCACAATTTATGTTGGAAAAAAATATTAATGTTAAGGTTATCCCACTTGGAACTGGACAGGCAATAAAAACTGCTGAAAATGGCGATGCTGACTTATTAATCGTTCACCACACACCAAGCGAAGAAAAATTCATTGCCGATGGCTATGCGGATAAAAGATATAATTTAATGTATAACCAATTTGTTTTAATTGGTCCAAAATCTGACCCTGCAAAAATTTCATCAAGCGGTGTAATTGACATTAAGCTAGCGTTTAGAAAAATTGCTTCTAAGAAAGCAACTTTTATTTCACGCGGTGATGACAGCGGTACTGATAAAAAAGAAAAATCACTATGGCGTGAAAGTGGTGTTTATACAACTTCACCAAATTGGTATATTGAATCTGGTTCTGGTATGGGTGCAACAATAAATATGGCGGTTGCAAAAAATGCTTATACAATCACAGATAAAGCAACTTGGGTATCATTCCAAAACAAGGGTAATTTAAAAGTGCTTGTTGAAAATGACCCTGTCTTATTTAACCAATATGGCATTATTGTTGTAAGCGATAAAAAACACCCGCACATTAAAACGAAACTTGCCAATGTTTTTCTTAACTGGATGTTAAGCCCAAGGGGGCAAGAAGCCATTAACAACTTTACTGTTAATGGGCAACAGCTATTCTTTGCTAATTACAAGTAATCTTTTACTTTATCTATTGTATCAATAATTACTTTGCTGTTATCAATTGGACGGGATAACATTACAATGGGAATATTCCTGTCTGTGGCAATTTCAATTTTATTATAATTAATTTTACCACCTGAATTTTTACACACAACCACATCAAAATTATATTTATCAAACAGTTTAATTTCACTGTGCATATCCATAGCCCCTTTGCCAATAATACATTCACCATTTGTAATTTGTGTATCACCAACAACCCTTGCAACAAGATAGCAATTTAAATCGCTGTAATGTTGAACTGTTTTCCCACCAAGTGCAAAAAATACATTACCTGTAAAATCCGATAATTTATCTTTTATTTGATTTTCATCTTCACACATAATCCAATTATTTTGAATTTCCCACGCGGGGCGAAGATACCGTATAACATTTACATCTGTTA
>JBMZFW010000007.1:0-33068 GCA_049615605.1 Alphaproteobacteria bacterium
TTTGTTGGTATATTTTCTGTGCTTGGAAAAGGGGAAATGCCTGATTATAAAACAGTTGGCATTAATAAGGTTATGCCAGATAGCCCTGCGGAAAGTTCGGGGATTAAAACTGGTGATATTATTACAAAAATCACTGTATCGGGAAAAGATTATAAAATTAACAACTTCCAAGATATGTTTGTAGCGGTTCAATCAGCAGGCAACAAAAAAGTTACAATAAATGTTAAAAGAAGTAATGAAAATATTAAAATGAATATTACCCCAAGGGCTTATACTGGCAGTGATGGTAAATTATATTACCGCATTGGTGTTTCTGGATTTCCGCCTGTTTACACCAAAACAAGCTTAATTGAAACAATCAATATGGGAACATCGGCAACATTACTAGTTGTAAGAATGGTTTATGACAGTGTGGTTGAAATGTTTTCAAATGGTATTGAGACGGATAAAATGGGCGGACCTATTAAAATTGCCCAAATGTCGGGGCAAAGTGCAAATATGGGGATACTTAAATTATTTGAATTTATGGCACTGTTATCAATAAATCTTGGTATTTTAAATATGATTCCAATTCCAGTCCTTGACGGGGGAAGATTGGTTTTATTAATGGCAGAAGGGGTAATTCGCAGACCATTGCCAGAAAAATTAGTTAATCCAATAATGGCAATTTCAGTTATATTTATGCTGTCATTTTTCATATTTATGATTTTTGTAGATTTAGGCATTTTTTAGTCATAAAGTAATAGACTTTTACACCTATTTTTTGTAGTATAGAAAAAACAATTTTTTACAAGTAGTAGGATGTATAATGAAAAACACAAAAATTATTAATGTATTAGCAATTTTAGCAACATTTTTTGTAGGCGTGAACTTGGCTTTTGCCGAAGTTATCAACAATATTGATGTAAAAGGCAACAGCCGTATGTCAAGCGTGGCAATTAAGTCTGCCATTTCATACCGTGTTGGCGATGACATTACACAAGACCAAGAACAAGAAATTATCCAAGAATTATACAATACGGGAAGCTTTAAAGATGTAAGTGTTAACTTTTCTGCTGGCAATCTTGTGATTAATGTTAAGGAAAACCCAATTTTTAATGATTTTACATTCAAAGGAAATGATAAAATTAAAACAACTGATTTATTAAAAGCTGTTGGTGTTAAGGTAAGAACGGTTTATTCAAAGCGTGCTGAAAAAATTGCCCTTAGCAATATTAGACAAATTTATAAATCACGCGGATATTATTCTGCAAATATTTCTGTTAAGAAAGTTGCAAAAGCTAATAACCGTATTAACTTAGAATTCACAATTGATGAAGGTAAGCTTGCAACTGTTAAAAAGATTAAATTTAACGGCAACAAAACTTTTAGTGATTCATCATTAAAAGATGTTATTTTATCAAAAGAAGATGCTTGGTTCAGATTCTTGTCTGATGATGATATCTATGACAAGGGCAGAATTGCTGTTGATAAACAAGAATTAAAGAACTTTTACCGTAACCGTGGTTTTGCTGATATTAAAATTGGTGATGTGAATGCGGAATTATCAAAAGATAAAAAAGATTTCTTCCTTACTTACAACATTCGTGAAGGTAAAAGATATAAACTAGGTAAAATATCAATTAAAAATTGGCCTTATGGCGTTGATAAAAAAGCCGTTAAAAAGAAAATTGAAGGTGGCGACCGCGCTGGATATTTCTATGCTAAGGGCTTAAATGAAATTATGGTTGATATTACCAAAGAACTTAATGTTCAAGGTATTTCATTTATTGAACTAGACCCTAAGCTTAAACGATATACAGGCGAAGATGGTAAAAATTACATTGATGTTACATTTGTAATGAAAAAGTCTAAGAAAATCTTTGTTGAAAAGATTGTTGTTCGTGGTAACACAAGAACACTTGACCGTGTAATTCGTAAAGAAATTGAAGTGGTTGAAGGCGATCCATTTAACCCAGCATTAATGCGTGAAAGTGAATCAAATGTTCGTAAACTTGGTTTCTTTTCTGATGTTAAGATAAGTTTTGCCGAAGGTTCTTCTGCAAACAAAGCAATCGTTTACATTGATGTGAAAGAAAAAACAACTGGTTCGGCAGGTATCGGTGTTGGTTATTCAACAACAGCTGGTATGGTGTTTAAAGTGACTGTTTCTGAAGACAACTTCCTTGGTCGCGGGCAAAGGGTTAAAGCTTCATTATTTAAACAAGATAAAGACCTTGGCGGTGAATTCAGCTTTACTGAACCATACTTTATGAAACGTGATGTTGCGGCAACTATGTCTGTGTCAAAAACAAAAATTGACCGTTTGAAAAACTTTTCTTACAAGGCAAAATCAACAAGCTTTGGTCTTAACTTTAGTTATGATTTAAACAGAAAGTGGTCACAATCACTTGGCGTTTCTTACCGTGATTATGATTTATACGAAGTATCAAGCGGTGCATCGTTATCTGTACAAGATGAAAAAGGCAGAACAAAAGGTTATAGCTTACTGCACAGATTAACATACAGCGATGTTGATGATTACTTTAACCCAACAGAAGGTTATAAGGTTAGCTTAACAACTAATTTAAAATCTATATCAACGAAGTTTAAGCACCATTACCTTGATTTACGCGGTAGTTATTACCACCCATTAAATGAAAAGGTAAAAGTTATTTTAACTGGTAGCGTGACTAGAATTGGTGGATATAACCAATTAAGGTTTGCCGACAGATTATATCTTAACTCTGACTATATTCTAGGTTTTGATAAAGTTGGTCCAATGGATAAAACAAGTGGTGATTTACTTGGTGGTACAAAACGAATGGTTGGTACAGCGGAACTTGATTTCCCAGTTGGTCTTCCAGCGTCAATGGGTGTTAAGGGTAGTGTATTTTACAGTATCGCAAAACTTGGTGGCACACCAAAGCGTACTAGCTTAACAATTGTTGGTGATAACGCTGTGCGTCAAGTTGTTGGTGCGGGTATTAAATGGGCAAGTCCAATTGGTCCAATGCGTTTTGACTTTACAAAAGTCTTAAAGAAAGGTCCTATGGATCAAGCAAGAGGCTTCCAATTCACTATTGGTTTTGGGCTTAATTAATAACAGGATAATATGCTAAAAATAAACTTAAAAACATTTATATATGCGGTTTTTACAGTTGTGATTATGGCTGTTTACAGCCCGTCTTATGCGACAAAAATTGCATACATAAATAGTTTTTATGTTATGGACAATTCAAATTCATGGAAAAATTTTAAAGGTAAAATTAAAAACCATGCACTTGAAGTTCAGAAAATCGTTATTGAGCGTGAAAAGAAGATTGAAAAAATCTGGCAAAAAATTAAAACAATGCGTGATGAAAAAGGCAATGTAAATGAAATTGATAAGATGGAAAAACAATTTCAAAAAGAAAGCATAGCTTTACAAAAATATGTTGAGCGCCAAAAAAAGCAAATGGACAAAGAATTCTTGGCTGGTAAAAATAAAATACAAGATAAAATTATCTCTATTGCAAAGAAAATTGTGAAAGAAGAAAAAATAGATATACTTATGAATGTTGGCGATTTTTCATTTAATTCTGCAGTATTATATGCAAAAGATGAATTGTCATTAACTGAAAAAGTTTTAAATGTTTTAAATAAAAGTAATCTTAAATTAAATCTAAACTTAGACAAAGGAAGTATAAAATAATGAGTGAAGTAATTGCAGATTTAGTGGAAATATCTAAAATTTTACCACACAGATACCCATTTTTATTAGTTGATAAAATTATTGAGATTGAAGAATACGAAAGTTGCGTTGGTATTAAAAATGTTACTTATAACGAACCGCAATTCCAAGGTCACTTTCCAGGTCACCCAATTATGCCGGGTGTAATGTTGGTTGAAGCAATGGCACAGGTTGCGTCCCTTATGGCATTATTACCTGAAAGCAAAAAAGGTTTATCAATGGATGATAAGGTTATTTACTTTATGTCAATTGATGAAGTTAAATTTAGAAGACCTGTTGTTCCGGGTGATACACTTCGTATTGAAACAAAGAAAATTCAAACACGCGGTAATATCTGGAGCTTCTATGGTCGCGTATTAGTGGATGATAAAGTTTGTACAGAAGCTAAATTCAAAGCTTGTTTTACTGATAAATAATAAGGCAATACAATGACCATACACGATACAGCAATTATTGATAAAACTGCGAAAATCGGTAACAATGTTGTTATTGGACCTTATACTGTAATTGGTGAAAATGTTGTTATTGGCGATGATGTTGTAATTAAAAATAACACAACAATTCATTGCAATACAACAATTGGTAATAAAACAAAAATATCATCATACGCATCACTTGGCGGTGACCCGCAAGATATTTCATTTAAAGAAACTGATGACACATATCTTGAAATTGGTGAAAATTGCGATATTCGTGAATTTACATCAATTAATCGTGGAACAAATAAGGATAACAGACTTACAAAAATTGGTAACAATTGCTTGATAATGTCAAATGTACATATTGGGCACGATTGTGTTATTGCAAATAATGTTATTATTTCAACAAGCTGTGGTCTTGCAGGGCATTGTAAAATTGAAGACAATGTTGTTCTTGGCGGTATGACGGGACTTCATCATCACTTGCGAATTGGTAAATTCACAATGATTGGTGGGCACATGGGGCTTCGTAAAGATGTAATGCCGTATTCATTGTTAAATGAAGCTGATACTATTCGTTCAGCCAATGTGGTTGGTTTAACAAGGGCTGGTGCTTCAAAATCAGATATTGTTGCAATTACCAAAGCGATTAAAAAGATTCAAAACAAAGATAATGTTTTAAGCGAACTTGCGCAAAGTTTATTAAATTCAGATAATGAATATATCAAAGAAATTGGTGAATTTATATCAGCTGAAAGCAAATTGGGATTAGCTAGATAATATGGATGAAAGAATTGGAATACTAGCAGGGGATGGTAATTTACCAAAAATATTGATTAATAAAATCAAAAATCCTTTTGTTGTTGGTATTTCCGGTTTCTTTAATGAAAGTAATATTAATTGTGATTATATTACAACAACCCTTGAAAACTTTGGTGTTATTTTAAAATCTTTCCGTGATAATGGTGTTGAAAAAGTTATCCTTGCCGGTGGTGTGGGAAAACTTGATATAAATAAATTCACCCCACAAGACAACGAAACAAAAGAACTTATATCAATCCTTATAAGTAAATCTGGTGGCGAAGATATGATTTTACGCACGGTAATTGAATTTATTAATTCAAATGGGTTTAAGGTAATAGGGGTGGAAGATGTAATTGGTGAACAATCAATACCGCAAGGAATACTTACAAATAAACAGCCGACCGATGAAGAGCTATCGGACATTGAAATAGGCAGGGAAGAACTTAAACAACAATCCCAAGCGGATATAGGACAGGCAATTGCTGTATCAAACGGCAATGTAATTGCAAGTGAAGACGAAAATGGTACAGACGCTTTAATAAATAAAGTGGGCGGTATGTCGGTTGTTAAATCAATATTGGTTAAGGGTAAAAAAGAAAATCAAACAAGGTTGGCTGATTTACCAGTGATTGGCGTTAGTACTATTGAAAATTTAAGCAAAAATAATTTTTCTGGAATTGCCATATATGGTGAAGGTACAATTATAATTGATAAAGAATCCGTAATTGAAAAGGCAAATAAAGCTGATTTGTTTATAGTGGTTATATAATGAAAAAACATATTTATATTATTGCTGGTGAATCTTCGGGCGATATGCTTGGGGCAGAAATTTTAAAAAACTTTAAAAAGGGTGAAGTTAAGATTTCTGGAATCGGTGGCGAACGCATGGCAAAACACGGATTAAAAAGCCTGTTTAATTATAATGACTTAGCCGTAATGGGTGCAGTTGATATTTTAAAAAAATATTCTTTCCTTAAATCATTAATCCAAAGGACTATTGATGATATTAAAGAAAAGAAACCAGATATTGTAATTACTGTTGATGCACAAAGCTTTTCCCGCCGTGTGGTTCAGGGGATTGCTGATACAGATATCCATAAAATGCAAATTGTTGCACCATCTGTTTGGGCATCACGCAAGAAAAGGGCGGAAATATATTCAAATATATTTAACAGCATTATGTGTTTATTTCCATTTGAACCAAAGTTATTTAAAAAAGGTGTGGCGGAATTTGTTGGACACCCATCGTGTGATAAAAAGCCAATAAAACCAAAAACAGATTTAAGAAAAAAATACAAAGTTAAAAAAGGCGATAAAATTATTGGTTTGCTTGCCGGGTCAAGAAACAGTGAAATTAAATATTGCCTTGATATGTATATTGATGCGTCAAAAAAACTTGGGGATAATATCCATATATTTGCCCCAGTGGTAAATAGTCAAAAGCAAAAAATAACAAAGGCTTTAAAACAAAGTGGATTAAAATACACAATCATTAATCAAGATGAAAAGAATGATGCTTTACAGTGTTGTGATTGTGCCATTGCCACAATTGGTACGGTTACCTTGGAATTATCAGTATTAGGGGTTCCAATGGTTGTTGCATATAAAACCAGCCCATTATCAATGGCGGTTATTAAGGCGACTTATTATCCAAAGTATGCAGCATTGCCAAGTATTGTTCTTGGGCATAAACAAATTGTCCCTGAATTTGTAAGGGAAAAACCAACCGCTGATAAAATAGCAACTGCGGTTAAAGGTGTTTTAAAAGATAAAGGTAAAACACAAAAATCACACTTTAAACAAATACACAATTTATTGAAATCACCAAGTGGTGAATTTGGTAAGACGATTGCAAATAAAGTAAAGAAAGTTATCTGTCTTTAATCTTTTTAACTTTGCGTTCTTGTTCGCCGTTGAATAATTGACGCGGTCTTGCAATTTTAAGTGCTGGGTCTTCCATCATTTCCATCCATTGTGTTACCCAGCCAACTGTACGACCAACTGCGAATAACACAGTGAACATAGATGTTGGGAAACCAATTGCACTTAAAATAATACCAGAATAGAAATCAACATTCGGGAATAACTTGCGTTCAATAAAGTATTCATCGTTTAATGCAATTTCTTCCAATTCCATAGCAAGTTTAAATAATGGATCATCTTTTTTACCAAGTGTTTCAAGAACATCGTGGGCTGATTGCTTTAATACAATAGCGCGCGGGTCAGTGTTTTTATAAACCCTGTGACCGAACCCCATTAAACGGAATGGGTCTGATTTGTCTTTGGCCTTGGCAATGTATTGTGGAATATTATCAGGTGTGCCAATTTCTTTTAACATATTAAGCACCGCTTCGTTTGCCCCGCCGTGTGCAGGACCCCAAAGTGATGTAATACCAGATGAAATACACGCAAATGGATTTGCTTCACTTGATGCAGAAGTTCTTACCGTTGAAGTTGAAGCATTTTGTTCGTGGTCGGCGTGTAATGTAAATATTTTATCAAGTGCTTTTGCAACCACTGGATTAATTTTATATTCTTCTGTTGGCACAGAAAACATCATATGTAAAAAGTTTTCAGTATATCCAAGTTCATTTTTTGGATAAACAAATGGTTGTCCAATTGAATATTTATATGCCATTGCCGCAAGGGTTGGTATTTTTGCCATAATACGAATTGCCGACCTTTTGCGTTCTTCAGCGCAGAACACATCAACTTCGTGGTGGTAAAATGCAGAAAGTGCAGCAACAGAACCAATTAAAATAGCCATAGGGTGCGCATCACGGCGGAAACCACGGAAGAAGTTGTTCATTTGGTCGTGAACCATTGTTTTGTGTTTAAATGTTGCGGTGAATTCGTCTAATTCTTTTTCGTTTGGTAATTCACCATTTAATAACAGATAGCAAACTTCCATATAAGAACAATTGTCACATAAATCTTGAATTGAATATCCACGGTGAATTAATGAGCCAACATTACCATCAATAAATGTAACTTTACTTTCACAAGAAGCAGTTGATGTAAAGCCAGGGTCAAAAGTAAACATTCCCGTTTCAGAGTATAATTTACGAATATCAATTACATCAGGTCCCATAGTCCCTTCAAGAATTGGAAATTCAACACTTTCACCAGTTTTATTGTTGGTTAATGTAACTGTATCTTTTGTCATTTTGTATAATCCTGTTTTATTGTTTTTAATGCAACATAAGTATACACTTTTTTAGATATAAAAACAATGATTACAAGTAAATTATTTTAAAGCAGAAAGCCTAATGATAGTTTCTTTTTTACCCAAAATGTCCATAATTTCAAAAATGGCAGGGCTATTTGTTGTGCCAGAAATCGTCGCACGAATTGGTTGGGCAACGCTACCGAATTTTAATTCATTGTCTTCAATATGTTTTTTAACAGCTGTTTCAATGTTTTGTTCATTCCAATCAGCAATGTTTCCAAGAACAGTTATAACATTTGATAATATTTTAGGGCTTTCTTCTTTAATCATTTTTTGTGCTTTTTCATCAGCCAACGGGAATGTTGGACGATTAATATAAAAATCACAAAGTGTTGGGAAGTCATTTAATGAAACGGCTCTTTCTTTAATGCTGTTAACACCATTTGTAATTCGCAGTTTCGCAATATCATCAATATTTTTAAACATTGGCATAATGATTTTTAATAAATCTTTGTTATCCATTTCTTTGATATAATGGGCGTTTACATTTTCAAGTTTTTTAAAATCCATTCGTGATGGGCTTTTACCAACATTTTTAAAGTCAAACCATTGAATTGCTTGTTCTTGTGAAAATATTTCTTCGTCCCCGTGTGACCACCCAAGACGGGATAAATAATTCTTTAAAGCAGATGGCAGATACCCCATACCTTCGTATTGTTCCACACCCAATGCACCGTGGCGTTTTGATAATTTTTTACCATCTTCACCGTGAATTAATGGAATGTGTGCAAATTGTGGAATGTTATCGCTTATTGCTTTGAATAAGTGGTATTGACGGAAAGTATTGTTTAAATGGTCATCACCGCGAATAATGTGGGTAATGTTCATATCAATATCATCAACAACACAAGATAACATATAAGTTGGTGTGCCATCACTGCGAAGTAAGATAAAGTCGTCCAATTGTTCGTTTGAAACTTTTACAGTACCTTGTACTAAGTCATCAACAACAGTTTCGCCAGTTAATGGTGTTTTAATTCTTACAACGGGTTTCACACCTTGTGGTGGTGTGTCTGTATTATCACGCCAAATATTTGGATAGTGGAAGTTTTCGCCATTTTTTTGTGCTTCTTCACGCATTGCGGTTAATTCTTCAGGAGTGGTATAGCAATAATAAGCCTTACCTTCATCAATAAGTTTTTGTGCCACAGCTTGGTGGCGTTCAATGTTTTGTGATTGGAAAATGTAATCTTCATCTGAATTTAAACCAAGCCAATTAAGACCTTGTTTAATTGCGTCAATGGCTTCAGTTGTTGATCTTTCTTTATCAGTATCTTCAATTCGCACCAAGTATTTACCGTTGTTATGACGGGCAAATAAATAGTTAAACAGGGCAGTTCTTGCACCACCAATATGTAAATAACCAGTTGGCGATGGGGCAAAGCGAACAGTAACAGACATTTTAGACCTCTTAATAATAAATAAATTTAATGATTATTTAACATATAAAAGGCATAAAAAACAAGTGAAATAAAGATTAAATGCTGTATGATATACCTATGAATACAGTAATTACAAATTTATGGAAAAACATATTTTCCATTTATAATCATTTATTTATATTTATTCCCATATTAATGTTTGTTGGAATAAGCATATCCTATAACCTTAGCAGTTATATAGTTTTATATATAACCAGTCTAATTACATTAACAGCCGTGGGGTTGTATGTTTATAACTTTAAATTACATAATGATAAAATAACAATTTGTGTCCGCGCATTATTGTTTGTTTTACTTGGTATTACCGTTATGGAAATACGCAATAATACAATCGTTAAAACAGATACATTAAGCAGGGGAATGTATGAAATAACGGGCGATGTGGAAAAATTTAATCTTGGTAAAGATAAAAATAAAGTAATAATTACAAATATTGAAATATCAGGTGTAAAACAAACAGGTAAAGTTCAGCTTAATACAACAAAATACTTAAGAACAGGGGATAATATAACCGTTACCGCATTTGTATTTCCACCATCAAAGCCAGTTGTAAAAGGGGCTTTTGATTTTTCAAAGTATGCAAAATACAAAGGTATAATTGGTTATGGCAAAATATTATCCATAAACAATATTGTTAAAGCAGATGACACAAACACCGCAAATAAGATTGTTGATTATGTTTATCAAAATATTGACCCGCGAACTGCAAGTTTGGCTTCTGCCCTTATAACGGGAAACAGGGCAGGGATTGCAAAAGATGATTTATCCGCACTTCGCAAAAGTGGGCTTGCACATTTGCTAGCCATATCGGGGTTACATATTGGTTTGGTAATGGGTGCGGTTTACTTCTTTTTAAAGACATTATTTGTATTATTGTTGTTTAATCGTTCAACCCTTTATCCAATTAAAAAGATAGCAGGGGTATTAAGCTTAATTGTTGCATTTTTATATGCGGGGCTTGCTGATTTTCCCATACCAACAATTCGGGCGTTCTTAATGGCGGGGATTGTAATATTGGGCGTGGTGTTTGACAGGCAAGTTGTAAACATAAGAACCGTTGCCATTGTGGCGGGATTTATTGCATTGTTAATTCCAGAAAGTATATTTTCACCAAGCTTTCAATTATCATTCATTGCTGTATTTAGTCTGGTTGGAATGTTTCAAGTTTATAAATTAAAGTTAAAGGGGATAAAAGGAATAATACTTGGGGTTATTGTATCTTCAATAATTGTACAAATCGCAACTGCACCATTTATTATTTATCACTTTGGATTATTTTCCAGCCACAGTGTTCTTGCAAATGTAATGGCAATCCCATTTATGACATTCTTTATTGCGCCAATGTTGTTGTTAAGCGTTCTTGAAATGTTTGTTTTTGGAACAAGTGTATTTATTAATATATCGTCATTTGGTCTTGGTATATTGTTGGATTTATCACATTTTATAACCAACCTTGATTACAGCAACTTTTACCTGCCAAGTTTTTCAGGCGTTGGATTGGCATTATTTGCTTTTGCAGTTGTATTGTTTATTGTAAGTAAGGTTGAAAACAATAAATTTTTTACAAAGTGTGCAGGCGTTGTTGGGATTAGTGTGGTTGCCATTTCATTATTACCATTAAACAAGCCACTTGTTTATGTAGTTGATAAAAACACAGTACTAGTAAAAGATGGTGATGTTTACAAAGCCAATAAAAAAGTTGGTTCGTTTGTATCAACGGCTATATTCAGACAAACTGGATTAAAAGTATCAAGTGATATGATTGAAAATGATTTAATTATTAATAAAATATTTATAACAATGAAAAAAGATTATATTTGTAATGCAAATAATAATTATAAAGTAATCATTGCCACAAACAGTTTAATAAAGAATTGTAGTGTCCCAAGTATAGACCGTACGGATTTATATTTTGAAAAGGGTGGTTTTCAAATTGAAGACAATTATAAAATAACGCCAAACAGAAATTAGTATTTTCTTAATAAGCCAACCAAGCGACCTTGTATTTCAACTTGGTCTGGGCTGTAAACTTGTGTTTTATATTCGTCATTTTCTGGTTGTAAGTGGACTTGGTTATCTTTGCGGTAAAGCGTTTTTAATGTTGCTTCTTCGCGGTCAACCAATGCAACCACAATATCACCATCACGGGAATTGTTACATTTTTCAATTAAAACAGTGTCGCCATCAAGAATCCCCGCCTTAATCATTGAATCACCATCAATTTCAAGGGCATAGTGTTCAAAACCTTTTGATAACATAGTCGTTGGAAAATCAACCATATTGTGTGTTGATGAAATTGCTTCAATCGGTGTACCCGCAGCGATTTTACCAAGCATTGGAATTTCAACATTTTCAGGTGTATTTGAATTGGCATAACTGATTGATGCTTGTTCTTCCCTTAACGCACCACCAGTGCTTTTGCTTGCATCAGAATATTTTTGACCATTTGGTAATTTTAAGATTTCAACAGCACGGGCTTTCTTTGGTAATTTACGAATATATCCGCGTTCTTCTAAACAATTCATAATTGCGTGAATACCAGATTTTGATTTTGCACCAATAGTATCCTTAATTTCATCAAATGATGGGCATACGCCTTTTGTTTCAATTGAATTGATAATTATATTTAGTACCTGTGACTGTCGTGGTGTTAACATTTTAAAATCCCCAAAAATATTTGTTATTTAATATGTAAATACATATGATTTACATAGTATCTTCATATTCTGTTCTATCATTGTTCATATATTGTTGTCAATGCAGAAAATGATATTTTTTTATTTTTGTTGGAATTTACCCGACTTACCGCCATCTTTATAAGTAAGTCTAATATCTTCAATCTTGATTGATTTATCAACGGATTTACACATATCGTATACTGTTAATGCAGATACGGAAACGGCTGTTAATGCTTCCATTTCAACGCCAGTTTTTCCGCCAACCTTACAAGTTGCCTCAATTTTAACCCCATTATCTGCAAGGTTAAGAATAACACTTACACTATCAAGGCTGATTGGGTGGCATAGGGGAATTAAATCTGGTGTCTTTTTTGCACCCATAATACCCGCAAGTTGGGCAACGCTTAAAACATCGCCTTTTTTAAATTCGTTATTTTTGATTTTATCAATCGTTTCGCTAGACATTCTAACAAAACCTTTGGCAATGGCGCTACGGCTTGTGGTGTCTTTGCTAGAGATATCAACCATATGGCTGTTTCCGCTGTCGTCAAAGTGTGTAAAGTCGCTCATTTATTTATTACCACTGTAAATTAATTCAATTGCATCGTTGTTAACGGAAATATCTTGTTCACCTTGGATATAAGTATAAACGGTATTAACAGTGCTGTTTATTGAAATGTCATTAATTTTATTTGATATTTCACTTGTTTTGTTTTTTGATACAGAAACAGGGATATTAACATCTGTAATTAATACAGCAGTTGCTTTTGTTTTATTTAAATCAAGAACAACAGAATCCTTATTTGCGCCAAAGATTAAATTATTATCCGCATTCATTTTTGCACCTGATATATTACTTATCTTAAAGCCAAGGCTTTTAGCAAGTTTTGTAAATTTATCTTTGTTATTAACAGCTTTTAATTTAATTAAAGATTCTTGTGCTTTGATTGTACGGGCTTTGCTTAAGAAGTATTTTTTCACATCGTATTTAATATCTTCAAGTTTTGGAATGTGTCTTGCATTAATTTTGTTAACCTTAACAAATGCATAAGAATTTTCGTCTATGTCAATTGTATCACTTATTTCATTAAGGTCTGTTGTAAATGCTTTTTGTATAAATGCAGGGTTGTTTGAAAACTTGTGCTTATCCGAACCGCTTGCATTGATTTTAGCAATATTAATTAATTTAATATTAACTGATTTTGCAACTTCATTTAATTCAGAACCAGATGAAATTAAATCTTCTGCATCGGTAATAATATCAAGCAATTTACCTTCGGCAAGTTGTGATTTAATTAATAATTTTGCTTCAACGAAAGATTTATTAACAGCTTTGTTTTTTGCTGTTACATAAATTACAGCTTTACCAAAACCAACATCAACTGGTTTTGATAATGTTTTAACATTGGTGCTAAATACAGTATCTTTTACCGCAGTATCAACTGAATTTTTATCCGCTGATTTTGTGAATAATGTTTTTGCATCAACCTTAAATATATCTTTGATTGCTGTTTTTATGTCTGTACCTTTTTTAATGGCAGAGCTTAATTTTTTAAACTGTTCTTCATTACCACCAATTGTGTAAAAGCTTACAGATTCAGGTTTTGTATAAAGCTTTTTATTTTTATTATAAAAAGTTTTTGCTTCTGTGTCTGAAATATTTTTTGCAATAGAATCTTTGCTTATGTAAAGAACACTTATGTCACGCGTTTCATTAACGGCAAAGTTATTTTTTTCTAAGTCATACAATTTTCTTAAATCAGAATCTGTTGGGTTTGAAACTTTAATAGTTGCAATGTCTATACTTGCCTTGACACCGTTTCTTGTTTGGTTGTAATTACGGGCAATTGCATTGCTGATGTTTTTTGGTTGGAATTTAATTGATGCAAAAGCATTAGTGTATCTTTGAACAATTAAATCTTCTTTTAACCCTTTGATAAAGTCTTCGGCTGTGATTTTATTGTATGCCAAGATTTGTTGAAATTTCCCTTTATCAAATTTATTTAAAGTTTGGAATGCTTTAATCTTTTTTAATTCTTTGGCAACGAATTCATCGCTTACAGTGATACCAAGTGCTTTTGCCTGTACCACGATTGATTTTTTACTGATTTCTTGCCCCAGTATTTGTTGCACCAGTCCAAGGTTTCTTAATTCTTGTGAAGATATATCTTTAATTCCAATATTTTTTATTGCTTGTTGGTATTGACCTGCAATTGTAATCGTACTGATTTCTTCGCCTTCAACTTGGGCGATTGTCGTATCAGAATTGATTGAACCCGATATACCGCCAACTACGACAAAACTTATTGCAATAAGAATAAGCATAGTTTTAGCAAAAATATTATTTGTGAATTTGAATATATTTTTCATTTTTTATCCCGACTGGTTTAATTATTATTTTTAAATATTTAAGAATGTGCTATATAATATTGCTTAATACTAAAAAGTGCAAGATATATCTTAAAATAAGAAAGGCAATGATATGAGAACCCCTATGATAGCAGGCAACTGGAAAATGAATAAAGTCAAAGACACATCAGATTTTCCAGAAGAAACATATATTGAAAACATTGTAAATGCGGTTTCGCAAAATGAAAAAGCTGTTGAAATATCAATATTCCCACCATTTTCACACATTGGAATGATGGTTGCATTAGCAGATGATAAAATTAATGTTGGTGCGCAAGATGTGTCATTAAATGCAAATGGGGCATTCACAGGTGATGTAAGTGTTGATTTAATCCAAGATGTTGGGGCAAATTCGGCAATCGTTGGTCACAGCGAACGAAGAACCATTCACAAAGAAACAGACGGGGAAGTTTGTACAAAGGCTGAAAACCTTATTAAAGAAGGCTTAACTGCGGTAATTTGTATTGGTGAAACCGAAAGCGAAAACGAAGCGGGTAAAACAATGGAAGTTATTTTATCACAGTTTGAAAATTCAACGCCAAAAGATGCAGATGCTGGACAAGTTGTAATT
The DNA here is from genome assembly GCA_049615605.1 of Alphaproteobacteria bacterium. Lineage (GTDB taxonomy): Bacteria > Pseudomonadota > Alphaproteobacteria > JAQWUY01 > JAQWUY01 > JAQWUY01. The sequence continues at coordinate 15,265 of JBMZFW010000007.1, forward strand.
GCTTATGAACCAGTATGGGCAATTGGTACAGGTAAAACACCAACAACTGAACAAATTCAAGATACCCACGCACAATTAAGGGCGGGCATTGAAAAGTCAAGAGGTTCGGATTTTGCCGAAAATGTAAGGCTTTTATACGGTGGTTCGGTTAACCCAAGTAATGCGAACGAAATATTATCGCAAAGCGATGTGGACGGGGCTTTGGTTGGCGGTGCGTCATTAAAAAGTGAAGATTTCATAAATATTATAAAATCAGCATAATATGGCTTGTGTTTTTAGTTATTTTATATTAAATATAAAGCTTGTTAAAAATTAAGGAATAATTATGGAAAAAATTATATTAGTAATTCATGTATTATCGGCTGTTGCATTAGTTTCGATAATTTTACTACAAAAATCAGAAGGCGGTGCATTAAGCGGTCTTGGCGGTGGTGGTAATCCAACGGCTGGAATGTTTTCAGCAAAAGGTACAGCGACTGCGTTAACAAGGGTTACAGCTATAATAGCGGTTGTATTTATGGGGTCTGCATTGATGATGGCATCAATCAGCAATAAATCAAACAGCCAAACGATACTGGATAAGGTACAAGAACCACTTGTACAGCAAGAGGGCGAAGTGCCACTAACAGAATAAACAACAGGGCAACAGAATAGTTGCCCTTTTTTTTTGAGATTGTTATATTAAATATATAAAAAAGAAATGGGAAAAATGACAAGGTTTATATTTATCACAGGCGGAGTAGTATCAAGCTTAGGCAAAGGTCTAGGGGCTGCGGCACTTGGTACGGTATTACAGGCTAGGGGCTTTAAGGTTCGTATTCGTAAACTTGACCCTTATTTAAATGTTGACCCTGGTACGATGAGCCCGCTTGAACACGGTGAATGTTTTGTAACTGATGATGGTGCGGAAACGGACTTAGATCTTGGTCACTATGAAAGGTTCCTTGATGTATCAGCCCGTCAATCGGACAACATTACAACAGGGCGTATTTATTCAAATGTAATTGAAAAAGAACGCCGTGGTGATTACCTTGGTAAAACAGTACAAGTAATTCCCCATGTGACAAATGAAATCAAAGACTTTGTATTGTCGGATATTACGGACGAAGATTTCGTATTATGTGAAGTTGGCGGTACGGTTGGTGATATTGAATCAACACCATTCCTTGAAGCAATTCGTCAATTAAGAACAGACCTAGGGCGTGATAAAACAGCATTCTTACATGTGACTTTATTACCATATATTTCTGTTGCGGGTGAATTAAAGACAAAACCAACACAGCACTCAGTAAAAGAATTACTTAACATTGGTATTCAGCCGGATGTATTATTATGTCGTGCGGATTATGAAATCCCACAAAAGGATAAAGAAAAAATCGCATTATTCTGTAATGTGGGCAAGGACTGTGTAATTCCTGCATTAAATGTAAATACAATTTACAATGTGCCAAGGGCTTATCACGAAGAAGGTCTTGATGTGGCATTATTAAAACACTTTGGACTTGGCGATAAGGTAAATGAAAAAGTTGATTTATCAAAATGGGATGATGTTGTTGCCCGCGTGCTTGAACCAAAAGGCGAAGTAAACATTGGTGTTGTTGGTAAATATGTAAGTCTGCTTGATGCATACAAATCATTAACAGAAGCATTAACACACGGTGGTATTGCCAATAATGTAAAAGTTAAAATATCTTGGGTAAATGCCGAAGATATTGAAAAAAATGGCACAGACGAATTAAAACAATATGATGGTATCTTAATTCCAGGTGGCTTTGGCGATCGTGGTTCAGAAGGTAAAATTGCATCAATCAAATATGCCCGTGAAAACAATGTTCCATTGTTTGGTATTTGTCTTGGTATGCAAATGGCGGTTATTGAATCGGCAAGAATGGCTGGGGTTAAAGATGCTGGTTCTTCGGAATGGGATGGATTTAAAGGTACGCCAGTTGTTGGTTTAATGACGGAATGGCAAAAAGGCAATGCAACTGAACAACGCGGTGATAACGCGGATATGGGCGGTACATTAAGATTGGGTCAATATGAATGTAAACTTGATAAATCATCAAAGGTTTATGAAATGTACGGCGAAGAAACTATTTACGAAAGACATCGCCACCGTTATGAAGTAAACATTGATTACAAAGAACAACTTGAAGGTACTGGTTTAAAATTCGTTGGTATGAGCCCAGATGGCGTATTACCAGAAATTGTTGAACTGGAAGGTCACCCTTGGTTTATTGCGGTGCAATATCACCCAGAATTAAAATCAAGACCACTTAAACCGCATGTATTATTTACGGGCTTTATTAAGGCATCAATGGAAAACAAAGGATAATTACAATGACTGTTAAAATCGGTAATGTTGAATTTACACAAGACAAACCATTTTCTTTAATTGCTGGTCCTTGCCAAATGGAAAGCGAAACGCACGCTGTTGATATGTGTGGATTAATTAAAGAAGTATGTGATGAACTGGGTATTGGCTTGGTTTATAAATCTTCGTTTGATAAGGCAAACCGAACTTCAATATCTGGCACGCGTGGGGCGGGAATTGAAAAAACATTACAAGCCTTTGAAACGGTAAAGAAACAATTTGGCGTTCCTGTTATTACGGACATTCACGAAAATGACCATTGTAATGAAGTTTCTGGCACAGTTGACGCATTACAAATCCCTGCGTTCTTATGCAGACAGACTGATTTATTAATTGCTGCGGCAAAGACTGGATTAACAATTAATGTTAAAAAGGGACAATTCCTTGCCCCTTGGGATATGGTTAATGTGGTTAAAAAGATTACAGATTCAGGCAATGAAAATGTAATGGTTTGTGAACGCGGTACTTCATTTGGTTATAACACATTGGTAAGCGATTTCCGCGGACTTCCAACAATGGCGAAACAAACGGGTAAGCCCGTTGTATTTGACGCAACCCATTCGGCACAACAGCCGGGCGGTCAAGGTGGTTCATCTGGTGGTCAAAGGGAATTTGTTCCCGTTCTTGCCCGTTGTGCGGTAAGTGTTGGTGTGGCAGGTTTATTTATGGAAACACATCAAGACCCAGACAACGCACCAAGCGATGGACCAAATATGGTAAACATAAAAGATTTAAAATCAGTTCTTTCAGTTCTTGTGGAACTGGATAAAATTACAAAACAAAACCCAGTAGTTATTTAGGAGAATTAAATATGACTAGCATTATTGATATTATCGGACGCGAAGTTTTAGACAGCCGTGGCAACCCAACTGTGGAAGTTGATGTTGTACTTGAAACCGGTGATGTTGGTCGTGCGATTGTGCCATCTGGTGCATCAACTGGTCAATACGAAGCACACGAATTGCGTGATGGTGGTAAAAGATACTGTGGTAAAGGTGTACAAAACGCTGTTGAAATGGTTAATACAGAAGTATTTGACGCATTGGTTGGCTTTGATGCACTTGAACAACAAGAAATTGATAATGCGTTATTACAATTGGACGGCACGGAAAATAAATCAAGATTGGGTGCAAATGCAATCCTTGGTGTGTCAATGGCGGTTGCCAAAGCAGGTGCGGCGGCACTGGGCGTTCCACTTTACCGTTATATTGGTGGTGTGACGGCAACAAAATTACCAGTACCAATGATGAATATCTTAAATGGTGGCGAACACGCCGATAATCCAATTGATATCCAAGAATTTATGATTATGCCAGTTGGTGCAGAAAGCTTTTCAGAAGCTTTACAAATGGGTGCGGAAATTTTCCACGCTTTAAAGGCTAGCCTTAAAAAAGCGGGATTAAACACAAATGTTGGTGATGAAGGTGGCTTTGCCCCAAATATTTCATCTGCCAAAGAAGCACTTGATTTTATTATGACTGCGGTTAAAGAAGCGGGCTATAAAGCAGGGGACGACATCGTTCTTGCCCTTGATTGTGCATCAAGTGAATATTACAAAGACGGTAAATATGAATTAAAAGGCGAAGGTAAATCATTATCTTCATCTGATAATGCGAAATACCTTGCGGACTTATGTGCGAATTATCCAATCGTATCAATTGAAGACGGTATGGATGAAAACGATTGGGACGGTTGGGCTGAACTTACAAAGCTTATCGGTGATAAAGTTCAATTAGTTGGCGATGATTTGTTTGTTACAAACCCGAAACGCTTAAAAGATGGTATTGAAAAGTCTATTGCCAATTCAATCCTTGTTAAGGTAAATCAAATTGGTACATTAACCGAAACATTGGAAGCGGTAAATATGGCACACAATGCGGGTTATACGGCGGTTATGTCGCACCGTTCGGGCGAAACAGAAGACACAACAATCGCTGATTTAGCCGTTGCAACAAACTGTGGTCAAATTAAGACTGGTTCATTATGTCGTTCAGACCGTATTGCAAAGTATAATCAATTATTAAGAATTGAAGAAGAACTTGGCGAAATTGCAGTTTATGATGGTCAAATATTTGCAAAATAATAAATAAAACCCAGACAATAAAAAACCCACTTAAAAAGTGGGTTTTTTTTATATTCAGTTTAAAAATGAATTACTTCATTTTTTGTTCTTTGTAAATTACATGTTTACGAACAACTGGGTCATACTTTTTCTTTTCCATTTTCTCAGTTAAAGTACGAGAGTTCTTTGAAGTGTAGTATGTGTGACCAGTACCAGCAGATGATACTAATCTAATTTGAATGCTTGTTGGTTTTTTAGCCATTTTCTTAATCCTTCTAAATTAATAAACTTATGGGTAAAATAACTTAATTTAAAATAAAGTCAAGTGTTTTTTAGCGTCTAGATTTATTTGATCTAGGTTTTTTACCATTTTTACCACGATTATTGTGTTTTGATTGTGGTTTTTTCCTGTATTTTGGTTCGTTCCTGTGTGATTTATCATTGGAATTGCCCGCAATTGAAAATTCAAGACCGCCTTTTACTGGGGTTACTTGTTCCAATACCACATCAATATAATCGCCCATACGGTATGATTTTCTTTTGCGTCTGCCCGAAATTGAATGAGTCTTTTGGTTATAGATATAAAAGTCGTCCTTCATTCGTTTAAGCATAATAACGCCTTCTGCACCAGTTTCTTCAACCCTTACAAACATTGCAAATTCGTTTACACCGCTAACTTTTGCCCTGAAAGTTGCGCCAACTTGATGGGACATAAATGTTGCCAAGTATTTATCCATTGTTTCGCGTTCTGCCCGTTGGGCGTTGCGTTCTGTAATTGAAATATGTTCGGCAATTTCTTCAAATTTATCTTTTTGTGATTTTTCCAAACCATCATCACCAAATTTATATGCGTTAATCAATGCACGGTGCACCAATAAATCGCTATAACGACGAATAGGGCTGGTAAAGTGGCAATAATGACTAAGGGCTAGACCAAAGTGCCCAAGGTTATCAGGCGTGTATAAGGCTTGGGATTGACTGCGTAAAACCACATCGGAAACGAAACCAGAATATTCCGTATCTTTTACTTTGCTAAGTATTTTTGAAAAGTGCATTGGTTTAATTGAACCGTCCATTGGCACTTTCATTTTAAATTCTTCTATTGCCGTATTAAGGGATTCCAATTTATCCGCTGGTGGTAAATCGTGAACACGGTACATAATATGCGTTTGTTTTTTCTTTTCTAGTGCAAGGGCTGATGCCACATTGGCAGAAATCATAAGTTCTTCAATTAATTTATGGCTGTCCAACCTAACGCGGGGTTGGATTTTTTCCACACGACCGTTTTCATCCATAAATACTTGGTTTTCGGCAATATCCAGTTCCAATGTGTTTCTGTTTTTTCGTGCCTTTGATAATGCACTGTACGCACCATACAGTGTATTAATTTGTTCCATAACTGGTTCAGTTGTTTCACAAGGTTGTGTATCAATAGCCGATTGTACTTGTTCATAGGTAAGCCTTGCGTGTGATTTCATAAGACCGCGGATAAATTGGTAATCAATCATTTCCCCGTTGTTATCAATGTTTATCCATACCGCCATACAAGCGCGTTCTTCGTTTGGAACAAGGGAACATAAACCATTACTTAATTTTTCTGGAAGCATTGGCACAACACGGTCGGGGAAGTATACAGAATTACCGCGTTTATATGCTTCTTTATCCAATTCGGAATTTGTCTTTACATAATTTGATACATCGGCAATGGCAATTAATAATTTAAAACCATTGTCTGTTTTTTCTGCATAGACCGCATCGTCAAAATCCCTAGCATCGGCACCGTCAATGGTAACCAGTGGAATATCCCTTAAATCCGTACGATTGCCAAGTTTTGGCACTTCAATATCAATTGTTTCGTTTTCAACTTCTTCTGGGAATTCAAATGGCATATCATACTTTGCAATGGCTAGTAATGAATAACATTTACTGTCATTAATTGAACCAATGCGTTCAACAACTGTTGCCTTTTTTTCCAATCTTTTCTTACCTTTTACCGCCGTTGCAATTACCATGTCTTCGTGTTGGCAATCCATTGCGTCCGATTTTTCAACGGTGTAAATGTTTCTGTCTTTGCGGTCGGAACTGATAAGGTTAAATCCGTCTTTTGTTGTTTGTAATATACCGATTATGCGGTCTTCGTTATCACTTATTACTTTGATAACCTTACAAATATAAATGTTTTCTTGTTGTTTTATTGTGCGGGCTAGGATTTTATCGCCAATTTGAACAGGGGACTTTGATTCCACATAAAATTCAATTTGTTGTTTGCCTTTAAAATCAACGGGCATACATAACAATTCGCCATCATCGGTCATTTCAGTTACGGTAAAAGTATCAACCGTATTTACCGTATGGGTAATTTCCCTTTGGGTTTTTGTTTGTTTTTTGATAAAGGCGTCAACTTCGCCATCGCGTTCCATTTGTTGAAGCATACGCCTGAATTCCGCACGACAATTGTTCGGAACATCAAGGTTATTTGCCATTTCCTTTTTTCTAAATAGCCCACCATTATTTAAATAATCTAGGATTTGTTGTTTAGTGGGTAATTTACTTTTATTCATAGAAAGTTATCAATTAGCTTTTTTTCGCTTTTGCCTTTTTAGCTGATGCTTTTTTGGCAGAAGACTTTTTAGCCTTTGCTTTTTTCGCAGGTTTCTTTGCAAGCTGTTTATCAATTGCTTCAATGGCTTGTTCCAATGTAATATCTTTCATTTCAATACCTTTTGGAATAGGTGCATTGGTTTTAAGACATTTCACATACGGACCATATCTGCCGGCTTGTACAGTGATTTCTGCTTCTAGTGTTGGGTGCATACCAACTGGTGTTGGGGCATTTGCCTTTTTCTTTTCCAGACCTGCTGCGACAACTTCAACCGCTTTGTTAATACCGATTTCAAGAACATCTTCGCTTGATGGCAGGCTGATAAAATCAGCACCAACTTTAAGGAATGGACCAAAACGACCAATAGCACCAGTAATCATTTCATTAGTTTCTGAATAAACACCAATTTCCCTTGGCAGTGAAATTAATTTAATTGCCGTATCTAGGGCTAAATCTTCTGGTGCAATATTTTTTGGTAATTGAATGCGTTTAACTTTTGGTTCAGTTGCCAGTTCAATATAAAAACCATAAGGTCCTTTTTTAAGTGATAAATCAAGACCGTCAAGTTCACCAAGTAATTTAGGGTATAAATCACCTGTTGCTTCGTTTGGTTTTTCCAATTGGCGAGAGAAATTACAATCAGGGTATTTCTTACACGCAACATAGGCACCATATTTACCAAAGTTAAGACCAAGTGAATTGTCATTACAGCTTGGGCATTTACGGCTTTCTTCGGTTGGGAAGAAGTGACCGCCTAAATCTTTATCAATTTCTTCACGGATATCAGCTGGATTAATATCCATAGTAGCCGTTGTGATTAATGAAAAGTTTTTCCAAAATTTATTTAATACTTCTTTCCATTTTTCATCACCGTTTGAAATTTTATCAAGGGATTCTTCAAGGTTTGCTGTGAAATCATAATTAAAGTAATCATTGAAATACAGGCTTAAGAATGTTGTAACAATTCGTCCACGGTCATTTGCAAAGAAACGGCGTTTATCCAATGTTACATATTCACGATCAAGCAATACTTTTAAAATAGAAGTATAAGTTGACGGACGACCAATACCATATTCTTCAAGCGTTTTAATGATTGTTGCTTCTGAATATCTTGGTGGTGGGCTTGTAAACGATTGCTTTTGAATTGTTTTATCAACTGGCTTTAATGTTTCGCCTTTTGCTATTGCAGGAAGCTTGTTGTTTTCTTCCGTATCTGTTTCTTTATCTTCATCAATTTCTTCACTGTATACAGATAAGAAACCTTGGAATTTTGTAACGGAACCAGTGGCACGAAGTTTTGCCGTGTTGTTTGAATTTTCAATATCAACAGATGTTAAACTTACAACTGCACTTTTCATCTGACATGCGATAGTACGCTTCCAAATAAGTTCATATAACGCCAGTTCGTCTTTATCAAGAACTGAACTTAATCCTTTTGGATTAAGTGAAATATCAGTAGGGCGGATTGCTTCGTGGGCTTCTTGTGCATTTTTTGCCTTTGATTTATACATTCGTGGGCTGTCTGGTAAGTTTTCATCACCAAATACAGAGCTGATTGTTTCACGAATTTTTGCAACCGCATCGTTGGCAATTGTAATGCCATCTGTACGCATATATGTAATTAAACCAGTTTGTTCACCGTTAATATTAAAGCCTTCATAAAGCTTTTGTGCAATTTGCATTGTCTTTGATGGTGAAAAGTATAATTTTTTTGATGCTTCCTGTTGTAATGTAGAAGTCGTAAATGGCGGATATGGATTTTTCTTAACATCTTTTTCCGCAATATCAATTACTTTGAAATCACCGTTGCCAATTACATCGCTTGCCTTATCAGCATCGTTTACATTGGTAATAGAGAATTTTTCTTGTTTTTCGCCATTTAATTCTTTTAAGTTGGCATTAAATTCAATACCGTCTTTTTTAAATGGTACAGATAACGACCAATATTCTTTTGGTTTAAAGATTTCAATTTCTGCTTCGCGTTCACAAATAAGACGAAGTGCCACCGATTGTACACGACCAGCCGACTTTGCACCTGGTAATTTACGCCATAATACAGGCGACAATGTAAAACCAACTAAATAATCAAGCGCACGGCGTGTCATATATGAATTAATAAGATTGTCATCTAATTCACGCGGGGCTTTAAATGCAATATCAACCGCGGTTTTTGTGATTTCATTAAATGTAACCCTTTGAATGGTTTTGTCTTTTAATTTCTTTTTGTTTGTTAATTCTTGGATAATATGCCAAGAAATTGCTTCACCTTCACGATCCGGATCGGTTGCAAGGATAAGTGTATCAGCATCTTTTAATTCTGATTCAATGTCGCTCATTCTTTTTTTACCAGATGGTGACATTAACCATTTCATTTCAAAATCGTTGTCTGGAATCACTGAACCTTCTTTTGGTGGAAGGTCGCGAATATGACCGTATGAAGCAAGCACAACATAGTCATTACCAAGGTATTTATTGATTGTTTTTGCCTTTGCAGGTGATTCAACTATTACAACATTTTTCATATTTTTTGCTTTCGTTATACATCTAAATTTTTCTTTACTCTTATAAACAAATATAATTATTGTCAAGTTTTAAAAAAAACTAATCGCTTGGCAATAACTGAATTAATCCGCTTCTGGTGTATGAAATAATTTCCGCAAGCTCCAATTCCAACAGAACGGTTTTAATAACATTTGCAGGGATATTTGTTTGACGAATTACATTGTCAATATCCATTGGTGTTGTGGTAATTACCTTAATTATTTCATTATGGGTTTTGTAAATTAAATCTGTATCAAGTGTTGGTACAAATTCATCTGGACTAAATACATTATTATTAATTGGGTTGTAATTAAGTTCGTTGCTAAATACAGATAATTGATTTAATACATCGTCTGGCACTTCAACCAATGTTGCGGTTCCGTCTTTTATAATCTTATTACAACCACGACCACGGGAATCCGTTGGATGTGATGGGATTGCAAATACATCACGCCCCATATCATTTGCCATACCTGCGGTTATTAATGAACCTGACTTTATTTCCGCTTCAACAACCAAAGTACCAAGACTTAATCCTGCAATAATACGGTTGCGTTGGGCAAACAGCCTTGCGTTTGGTTTTGTACCCAGTGGCATTTCACTTATTACACAACCCACCGCACACAGCTTTTCATATAGTTCAGCATTTTCCTTTGGATATGGAATATTTACACAACTACCAAGTACGGCAATCGTTCCCGTATCAAGCGCACCTTTGTGTGCTTCACCGTCAATACCGCGCGCCATACCAGATACGATAACTAATCCAGATTTACCAAGTTCTTGTGAATATTTAAAAGCATATCTTTCCGCCATTGGGCTTGCATTCCTTGCCCCAACGATTGAAAAACATTTCTTATTTAATAATTCCACATTGCCTTTTGCATATATCACAGGTGGAAGTGAGCTTTGTGTTGTAAGCATTTCTGGAAAATCATTTTCACCAGCAACAATAATTTGAATACCTGCTTTTTCCGTTTCTGCCATTTCATCTTCAATTAATGCAATGCTTGGCGGGGTGATTGCTTTGTTATAGCGACCATTTATTTCATTTAAATTTTCAAGTGCATTTACAGCAGAACCAAACCTAGCCATTAATTTGTTATAATTTACAGGACCAATCTTATTTGTCTTATAAAGTCTTAATCTGGCTATCTTTTCTTGTAAGTTCAATTTTATTTCCTGCTTAACTTTATTTTGTCTTCTGTGCCATTAATAATACGAACTATGTTTGCGCGGTGCTTTATAACCGTCATTGATGCAATAATACCAAATGGTAATAACAATGCATTAAAACCAAACATATATGCAAATAGTGGTGTTGAAACAACCGCCAAAATACCGGCCAGTGATGACATTTTAAATAATAGGGCAGTTACAATCCAAACCCCAAGCATAGATCCCCCAATAGCAGGGCTTATAAATAATATAGTGCCAAGCGTGGTTGCCACACCTTTACCGCCTTTGAATTTTAACCAAACAGGGAAGTTATGCCCAATAACCGCAAATAACCCCGCGTAAACAGCAATTACATTGTTATCAGTCATTAATGCGGTAATACATACGGCAATTGCACCTTTACCTGAATCTAACAGCAATGTTGCAATGGCTAAGAACTTATTACCAGTTCGTAAAACATTTGTTGTGCCAATATTACCCGAACCAATTTTACGGATATCGCCATATCCCGCCAAATAACATAAAACTAGACCAAATGGAATTGACCCTAATAAATAACCTAGTAATAAGTAAATGTTATAATCCATAATTAAGCCTTTTGATGTTTACGGGTTAATAAATCAATACACGCCATACGAACCGCAACACCCATTTCAACTTGGTAATTAATAAGTGTGCGTTTATCGTCATCGGCAAGTTCGTTTGAAATTTCCACACCGCGGTTAATTGGACCTGGGTGCATTAACAATACATCTGGCTTTGCACCAGCCAAGCGATCGTGATTAAGACCGTACAATTTGTTAAATTCTTCTTTGTCTGTGATTTTTGTGTCTTGCATTCTTTCCAGTTGCAATCTTAACATCATAATCACATCACAGTCTTTGATGCCTTCGTCCATATCGTTATGAATTTCCACACCCCAGCTATCAATATCTGATGGTAATAATTCTTTTGGTGCAATAACCCTTACATTTGCACCCATACGGCGAAGTAATGAAATATTTGACCTTGCTACCCTTGAATGGGCAATGTCGCCACATATGGCAACGGTAATGTCTTTTAACTTACCCAATTGTGAGCGGATTGTTAAAGCGTCAAGCAATGCTTGGGTTGGGTGCGAATTTGTACCGTCGCCCGCATTGATAACCGAACAATCAACCATATCGTCAATCATTTTGATAATTCCATTTTCACTGTGGCGGATAACAATTACATCGGCAAGCATTGCTTCCAATGTTTTAATTGTTTCTTTTAATGTTTCGCCTTTTTGTACAGAAGAAATGGAAATACCCATATTAATAGTGTGCATACCCAATCGTTTGCCGGCTAGTTCAAAGCTGATTAAAGTACGGGTTGAATTTTCAAAGAATACATTGATTAAGCATAAGCCTTGTAATTTATCGTGTGGTGCTTTTCTTGCACGGTTAAGGTCAGCATATTCTTGGGCTAAATCAAGAACAGTATTAATTTCATTAACGCTTAAATCATTTATATCAATTATACTTTTCTTATTAAATTCAGCCATAATGCTTACCTTTCTAAATTATCTAAATAATCCAATGCACCTTGTAAAATAAATGATGATGCCATTTTATCAACCGCTTTTGCACGTTTATCACGGCTAAGGTCGGCTTCGTCAATAAGGACTCTTTCCACCGCGACCGTTGATAACCGTTCGTCAAAGAATGCCATTGCAATATCAAGCCCTTCATAACCAAGGTTAAGTGCAAATTGCTTTGTTGATTGACATCTTTTTGATTTTGTACCGTCCATATTAAGTGGATAACCAAAAATAATTCCACCTATATTATAAGTGTGAACGATTTCTTTGATTTGTACAATATCAGTTGTAAATTTTTTTCTGTTGATTGTGGTAATGGGACTTGCCACCCTAAGTGCAGGGTCGGAAACAGATAAACCAATGGTTTTTTCGCCCAAGTCAATTCCCAATAACTTTTGTGCAGGCTGTAAATATTTAGTAATGTTATCTATTTCTATAATCATATTAACTATGTATTAAATTAAAAACATTGTTTTTACAAGTTTTTTTTATTCTAATATTGATTATATTCAAAGAAAATGATAGTTTCTAGCCATCAAAAATATATTAAATTTAACTAACAAAGGTAAAAATATGTCTTTTAGTACTGATGATGTAAAGAAAGTGGCAAGATTATCACGCATTCGTGTTGCCGATGAACAGATTGGCGAATATACGAATGATATTCAAAAAATCCTTGGATTTATGGAACAATTAAACGAATTAAACACGGATAATGTTGAACCAATGGCAAACCCATTTGATGGTGAAATTGAACTTCGTGAAGATGTTGCAAAAGATGGCGGTTATCCAGAAACAATAGTTAACAACGCAACGGACGACACAATGAACTTCTTTACTGTGCCAAAGGTGGTTGAATAATGACTGATTTAACAAAACTTACAATTGCCCAAGCAACAGACGGGTTAAAGAACAAAGAATTCACAGCGGTTGAATTAACACAAAGCTATATTGACCAAATGGAAAAAACACGCGGTCTTGGTGCATATATTACGGAAACACCTGAACTTGCACTTGATGGTGCGAAAAAGGCGGACGAAAATATTGCATCGGGTAATATGCGTCCAATGGAAGGTATGCCAATCGCACACAAAGATTTACTTTGTACAAAAGGCGTTAAAACAACGGCTGGTTCAAAGATGCTTGATAATTTTGTGCCTGATTATGAATCAACGGTTTCACAAAAGCTTGCAGACAGCGGGGCTATTTCACTTGGCAAGGTAAACCTTGACCAATTCGGAATGGGTTCAACAACACAAAATTCATTTTATGATACAACAAAGAACCCTTGGGGTGATGACTTAGTACCGGGTGGTTCATCTGGTGGTTCGGCGGCTGCGGTGTCGGCAAGGTCGGCAATTGCAACAACGGGTACAGATACGGGTGGGTCAATTCGTCAACCGTCTGCATTCTGTGGTGTTGCAGGTATTCGCCCAACATATGGTCGTGTGTCAAGATGGGGCGTTATTGCTTATGCATCAAGCCTTGACCAAGTTGGTCCAATTGGTAAAGATGTTCGTGATTGTGCGATTATGCTTAACAATATGTCGGGACACGATGCAAAAGATGCAACTTCTGCAAAAGTGGAAGTGCCAAACTTTGAAAATGCTTTAACTGGTGATGTTAAGGGGATGAAAATCGGTATTCCAAAGGAATATTCACTGGATAATATGCCCGCTGAAATTGCAAAAGTATGGGAAGACGGTAAAAAGATGTTAACAGAAGCAGGGGCTGAAATTGTTGATGTTTCATTACCACATACAAAATACGCATTACCGGCATATTACATTATTGCCTGTGCAGAAGCATCATCAAACTTATCACGCTATGACGGTGTTCGTTATGGTCTGCGTGTTGATGGCAAAGACTTGGACGAAATGTACGAACTTACAAGGTCGGAAGGCTTTGGCGAAGAAGTTAAGCGTCGTATCTTAATGGGTACTTATGTATTATCGGCTGGTTTCTATGATGCGTATTATATCAAAGCACAAAAGGTTCGCCGTCTTGTTGCCAATGATTTTAAAGAAGCATTAAACACGGTTGATGCGTTATTAACACCAATCACACCAAGCCCAGCATTTAAATTCGGTGAAAACCAAGATGACCCAGTACAAATGTACTTAAACGATGTGTTTTCTGTAACGCTTAATATGGCGGGCTTACCGGGTATGAGCGTTCCAGTTGGATTAAGCGAAAGCGGTTTACCACTTGGCTTGCAAGTAATCGGTAAAGCGTTTGACGAAGAAACAGTATTAAAAATAAGCTATGCCTTGGAAACCCAAGCTGGCTTTAACCACACACCAAATGTATAAGGATTAAAAAGATGTCAGCAATAATAAAAGGTTCTACTGGTGATTGGGAAATCGTAATTGGTTTGGAAGTACACGCCCAAATCATTTCAAATTCTAAATTAATGTCGTCAAGCCCTGCGAACTTTGGTGAAGATGCCAATGTTAATGTAAGCTTCGTTGATGCAGCGTTTCCAGGAATGCTTCCTGTTGTAAACAAAGAATGTATCCGCCAAGCGGTGCGAACGGGTCTTGCACTTGGTTCTGAAATTAATAAAAAGTCGGTATTTGCCCGTAAAAATTATTTTTATGCGGATTTACCACAAGGTTATCAAATATCACAAGCGGATAAACCAACCGTTGGCGAAGGTATTGTGACAATTGACCTTGAAGACGGTACAAGTAAAGAAATTGGTGTGGAACGATTACACGTTGAACAAGATGCGGGTAAATCAATTCACGACCAACACCCAGAAAAATCATACATTGATTTAAACCGTTCTGGTGTTGGCTTAATGGAAATTGTATCAAAGCCTGATATTCGTTCTGCGGACGAAGCGGCGGCTTATTTCACAAAAATTCAAACAATCGTACAATACATTGGTTCGTGTGATGGTATTATGGCACGCGGTTCAATGCGTGCGGATGTGAATGTATCGGTTCGTCGTGTTGGCGAAACTGAATTCGGCACAAGAACGGAATGTAAAAACATAAACTCTGTAAGGTTTATTAAACAAGCAATTATGGTTGAAGCAACGCGTCAAGTTGAATTACTTGAAAACGGTGGCGTTGTTGACCAAGAAACAAGATTGTTTGACCCAGACAAAGGCGAAACAAGAACAATGCGTTCAAAAGAAGACGCCCACGATTACAGATACTTTACTGATCCTGATTTATTACCTGTGGTAATTGACGATGCGTTTATTGACGATTGTAAAAAATCATTACCTGAATTACCAGATGCGAAAAAGGAAAGATTCATTTCTGAATTTGGTTTATCAAGCTATGATGCGTCTGTATTGGTTGCGGATAAGGAAAGCGCACTTTACTTTGAAAAAGTTGCAGATGGCGTTAAGAATAAAAAGCTTGCGGCAAACTGGGTAATATCTGAATTATTCGGTGCTTTGAAAAAAGAAGAAAAAGAAATCACAGAATGTCCAATAATGGCTGAAAATCTTGCGGAAATGATTGGTCTTATTGAAGACGATACAATCTCTGGTAAAATTGCCAAGGAAGTCTTTGCCGATATGTTTGCAACTGGTAAAAAAGCAGGCGACATTGTGGAAGAAAAGGGCTTAAAGCAAATAACGGATACGGGTGCGATTGAAGCGGTAATTGACGAAGTTATTGCGGGCAACCCAGACCAAGTGGCAAAAGCCAAAGAAAACCCAAAACTTATGGGCTGGTTCGTTGGACAAGTAATGCAAAAAACTGGGGGCAAAGCCAACCCAGGTGCAGTGAATAAAATTCTAGCGGAAAAGTTGAAGTAATGACTTCTTAATCTTAAAGAAAATAAAAAGCCACTTTAAATAGTGGCTTTTTTTATTTGTACGGGATTGGGCTTCGCTACGCTTGCCCGCCCTTCGCTTTGCTACGGGTCGAACCCAAGGGTTCAAATGCCATATGGCAAAACCGCATAAAAAAACCACCCGTAAAGGGTGGTTTTTTCTTATGTGGCATCCCGTACGGGATTCGAACCCGTGTTGCCGCCGTGAAAGGGCGGTGTCCTAGGCCTCTAGACGAACGGGACACGATGTCATAGCCTAAGCTCAAAGTGTTTATAGTACTTAATGCCTGTATAGTCAACAGTTTTTTTGCCACTTTTTAAATTATTTTTTTATTATGGGGCAGGGTAAGTATATTGTTTGTGAATTTCTTCTATTTCCGCCAGTAATTCCGAAGATAACTTAACATTCACGCTGTCAATATATGTTTGTAAATGTTGTGGTTTTGTTGAACCTGTAATGGTTGTTAAATTGAAATCCTTTTCATTAACAAATGCAATCGCCATAATTGCAGGGTCAATTCCATGTTTATTTGCCAATTCCGTATATGCTTTTGTTGCCTTTATGGCTTGTGGTTTAACATATCTGCCATAATAATCTGGGCGAAGGTCAAGACGACTGTCTTTTGCAATGCTGTTGATATGTTTACCCGACAACACCCCACCGCCAAGAACTGAATATGACATAAGCCCAATATCTTCACGCATTGAAACTTCCGCACAACCAACTTCATAAGAACGGTTTAATAATGAATATGGGTTTTGACATACGACAGGTTTTGGTAAATTGTTGTTTTCTGCCAACTGAATGTATTTCATTAATCCCCAAGCGGTTTCATTTGAAACCCCATAATGTCTTATTTTACCGTCTTTGATTAATTTATCCATTGTGGTAATGGTATCAAGTATTTGTTTTTCCACATCAAAGTTTTCTTTTTTATGGTCATAACCAAGCACGCCAAAGCAATTGGCATTCCTTAATGGCCAATGGATAAGCAATACATCAATGTAATCCGTATTAAGGCGTTTTAATATTCCATCAACTGAACTTGTAATTGTTGTTGGGCTTAATGGGTCTTTGTTCGGTCTTGCAACTTTGCTAAGTTCGTCTTCGTGATTATGTGGTCCCATTACCTTACTTACAATAACAAGGTCATTGCGATTTACATTTGAAGTGTTAAGCCATTTACCAATAAATTGTTCCGTGTGATATGCGTTGTGTTCTTCATCAGCAGGGGACGGATACAATTCCGCCGTATCAATAAAATTAATTCCATTATCAATTGCCATATCAATCATTTCAGCCGATTGTTCATAACTGTTTTGTGCACCAAATGTCATTGTCCCAAGGGAAAGCAGGCTAGTTTTTATATCCGTTTGATTAATTTTATTATATATCATGACTTTTATTCACTTTACTTTGTTTAATTTTGTATTTATTATATATCCATAAATATTATTTAAAAAGGAAAAAAAATGAAAAAATTAACAATCTTATCATCTTTATTTATTTCAAGCACAGCATTTGCACACACAAATGCCGTTCACAATGAAGCACATGTATCTAATTTCCACTTCTTAACGGAACTTGACCACCTTGGTTTATTGGTCCTTGCAGTTGCAGGTATTGGCTTTGGCGTAAAATACGCATACAGCAAAGTTAAATCAAAATAATATCTTAATTGATTAAATA